>CAZGEP010000123.1:0-15193 GCA_964524955.1 uncultured Planctomycetota bacterium
GCAATTTCAGCCGGTTTTCCAGTGTAAAAAATGCCGGTTCCCGTGAACGGTTACATTTGTTCTTTTTATTCATCTCTATGTATTGCAGTCAAAGCCATTGTCTGCAGTTTAAATATCTCAACTGCTTTTGGCCAAGACTAATTCCTGGTACGTAACCGGATAGAGCAGGTCGGATTCGATGATCTCGAGTGATGAGCGGGTTTCTTTCCACGTATCTGCCGGGCATTCGGCATATACGTGATCGCAGAACAGGTTTTCGGTTTCTGAGTTGGAACGCAACGGTTTGGGGGCGTTGCAGAAAAAGCGGATAAATGTTCTTTGGGTTGAGAATCCCTTTTCACGCATCAGGTTGGCAGTTTGTGTGTCTCCGGAAATAATATTCAGGTGAACAAAGTCTGAGCGGATGAAGTTCTGGATAACCGTATCTGCGATCAGGCTTGCTGCTGCTGGGAAGTGTTCCGGAAGAACTCCGAAATGAATTATTCTGAGTCTGTTGGATTCTGCAGCAGTGTCGCAGAATCCAATGATTTGATCCTGGATGTCAACCAGTACCAGCTGATCCTTACAGGAAATATGTTCAGGTTTTTCCTGAATCAGAAAGAGGGTGTCTTTTCGGCTCAGGGAGACTCGATTGTATGCACGTACCCATGCTTTTTCCATATCCGGCGTATAGGCACGCACTGACACCATGGGTCTATCCTGTTTGTTTGGATTCGGTTGGATCTGAATTCTCGACTACTTTGTACTTGGTGCTGTATTCTGTGTTGGTAAGGATTAACTGTTTGGCCTTTTTGTTCTGGCGGTTGATGAGCAGTGGGCCGAGCAGGTTTGCGGTCATGTCATGCGGGTTTTCAGGAACAACGATGATGACCAGGACAATTCCGTCTTCAATGTTTTTAAGACCGAGCTCGTCAAGTTCATCCGGGGAGACCGGTACTGTATAGTCGGGTTTGAATACCAGTGGATTACAGACAACAAAGGCCAGGTCCGGATGGGTGACACACTGGAGCCATTCGAGCGGGCCATCATCTGACGGAAGGATGGCATATTCTTTGTGTTGCGGAAACCCGAGGATCCCATTGCGAAAGCAAATGGTATCGTTATCATTGATTTCAAGTGAACCGAATCGTGAGGTATCGATTTTCATTTAATTTACTGTCCTCTTCAGCTTATACTATTTAAACGAAGTCACGTAAACTGTGTATACGTGCAATTCTAATCAATCCTTGGTGTTTCACAAGTTAATTTTACAGGAAATCCAGCAAGGTTGTCTGCAGCAGTTTGGAGGCTGCGTTCAGGTTTGCTGTGATTACATCGCGTTGATTGTTGAACTTCATTACCGCGTCAATGTAATCGGTATCAATTTCCTTGGAAAGCAGTTCTGTGACCTTTATATTCTCATCTTCCAGCCTGGACTGACTGAGTTCCACCCGCTGGTATCTGGCTCCGGCTTCAGCCCGTGAATTGAGAAGAATCTGCGAAGATGAATCAATGGACTGTCCGGCATGGTTGAGTAATGCGGTATTGTTAGTGCGTAATCCCAGTATCAGGTCATTGAGCGCTGTGAAGATATTCTCGCTGCGAACCACCGGCTCGATATCATATCCCTGATAGGTGTTGCCGGCGGTAACGGTTCGTGTCATCCCTCCCCGGGCAATCAGACCGAGGTCCTGGGCCGTGGTGGAATCTCCTTCGTCGATGGTTATTGTATTGCCAAGTGTGGTCTGCGTCAGCGTGTCTTCCAGTTGAAAGGAATTTCCATTGACCAGTACGGCCCGAACGTTCTGATTGGTGGTGTCCCAGATCGCCAGCTGGATGTCGTTTACGGTTTCGGCTTCGGTCAGGTCAATGGTAACGGTGTTGTTGGCGCCCAGTCCTGTGTCAAAGTAGGTGATGTTAAAGGTGTCCTGCTGCATACTCAGGTTGTTGTTCAGGTCTTCAATGCTTGTACTGCTGGAAAAGCTGGTGATGCCCAGAGTGGCGGCTGTACCGGTGATGACTTCAAAGGTGGAGGTGGCATCCGGGGCAATGGCGAGTTCTTCAGCGAATGTAATCACATTGCCGGTATTGGATTGGATTCCGACTTCCTGCCCGACTCCGGTTCCGCTGGTAATCTTGAGGATGCCGCCGCGCAGTCCGTTGTTTGACGGAAAACTGCCTGCCGGTGCCGTCAGTGTGTTGACGGTTCCGCCGGCAGCAGTACCGAGAATTCGATTGGAACTCAGGATTTCATAGGTGGAGGTGGCATCCGGAGCAACACCGAACGCCGAGTCCAGAATCAGCAGGTTTCCGCTGCTTCCGGTAATGGTGGCGACCTGGCCGGCACCTGTTCCGCCGGTAATTTTGATCTGTGAGCCGTTCAGCTGGTTGTCTACGGGAAAGCTTTCATCCACGGTAATGGATGGAATACCTCCATTGTACGCGGTTACATCGCCGGCAGCCAGATGATCGTCAATGGTCATGCCTACGCCGTTTAGGCGGGATTTAATGGTAATGCCGTCCTTTGTGTCATTGATGGATGCTTTGACATGCGCATCAGATTCATTGATAACTTTGATCAGGTCTCCGATGGTGGACATCTTGCCCATGTCGGCAAGATCAAATATATGGCTGTAGTTGCCGTTGGAGATCCGGAAGCCTGCGTTGGTGATGCCGCCGCCGTTATTCAGACTGGAAATGGTTGTGTTTTCTGTGATGGCCGGATTGGTATCCTTGCCGATAAAGGTGCCGCCGGCTGCGATGGCTGTATAATCGCCGGACGTAATTAATCCCAGGTCCTTGAGTGTGGTTGAGGATTCGGAGTCTTTGAGTACGATTTGGTCCGCGGCTGTGTTGTTGTTGACTACGAATTTATTGTTGGTGGTGTCGATCTCTATGTCAAGACCGGTTGCCGGTGTGGCGCCTAAAGAGGTATTGACTGCGTCTTCGAGCATATCTTCGATGTCTTCGATTGTGTCTGCTTTACTTAAATCCACATTGATTGTGGTGGCGCCGGCGGTGATTTCAACGGTACTGGTAGATACGCCCAGGCCGCCGTTCAGGGAGCTGAGGCTTGTTGACGGTTTTTGCAGGACAAAGGATTCACCCGGGGATGGTGTGACCGGAAGGTGCGAGTTGTCGATCTCCAGGTCGTATTGACCGCCTCCGATTTCTTCGGAGCCGAGTACACGCGATGAATATCCTTCGTTGGGACCGGTCGTGAAGACGACTTCATACCCGGTGAAGTCTTCGCCTGCAGGCAGTGCCAGTACCGCTGGATTGGTTCTGAGTTCATTGGTACGGGTGTCTCCGTCTACCGGCGGGTTCCAGGAAAGCACGGCCATGTCAGTGGTGCCGCCGTAAAACGCGCCTTTTTCCAGTGACGGGCTGAGGTCAAAGCTGCTGGAGACCTTTGTGGACAGACCGCCGAACGCCTTGTCGCCGCTGATATTGATCGGCACATTGACCCCTTTGTCCAGCTGGGCATAGATTTCCTCGCTGTTTCCCAGATATTCCACGGAGGATCCGAGCTGCTCAAACGGAACGGTTTCGGTTTTGGTTCCGCTGAAGACGTATTTGTTTCCCAGCTGACTGTTGGCAATATTAACGACCTGGCTCAGTATTTCAGAGATTTCAATGGCTGCGTTCTCCCGGGTCTGATCGTCTGAGCTTGCATTGAGCTCGGAGATTGCAATCTGCTTGGCGCGGTTAAAAAGCGGGTGGAGGTCATTGAGGGAGCTGTCTGTGATGCCGAGCAGTGACATGGCATTGTCTGTGTTGCGGACATATTGATCGTTCTGTTCGATCTGGGCCTGGTAATTAATGGATTTGTTCGCAGCCAGCGGATCATCTGATGGGAAGCTGATGCGCGTTTGTGTGGAAATCATACGCTCAATTTTCCACAGCTGAGCCAGGTTGGCATTGAAATCGGAATTAAAGGTGTTGAAGATAATGCTGTTGGTTACTCTTCCTGCAGACATGGTAAACTCCTCAGACTTTGTCTATCAAGGTTTGGAGCATGGCATTAATGGTTGTAATGTACCGGGCCGCAGCCTGAAAAACGTGCTGATACTTGAGCAGGTTGGCGGCTTCCTCGTCTAAAGATACCCCTCCGGTTTCCTCTTTGCGGGTATAGAAACTCTCCACCAGTTCACTGTTGCTGTCTTTGAGTTTCAGGGCCTGGCTTGTTTCCACGCCAAGTCTTCCGATGATGCTCTGGTAGTAATTTTCAAGTGACTGGGTTCCGGATGTCATGACCTTGCTGTTGCGCAGATCGCCCATTCTCAGTGCGTTCAGGTTGTCGCCTTCAGCCGTGGACAGGCTGCCTGTAATCAGGGCCGGCGTAGCCTGCAGGTCGTCATTGACATCCATGGTTGCGGCGTTAATCCCAGTAAAAAACCCGTTGATGCCGAATGTGGCCAGGGTGTTGCTTGAATCGTCCGTGAAATAAAATCCGTAGTTGTTGTTGCTTGAATCAATTTGTATCCTTCCTTCAGCGGTCAGAGATGCAGAAATGTGCGCGACATCGTCAAGCATGGCAACCAGATCATCCACGGTAGTGTCGTCTCCGCCGATTCCGTCGAGATCGATATCAATACGAGTAGAGCTGATTTCACCGCTTTCCTTGTTTTCCACGTTGATGACAAAACTGCCGTTTTGAATCTGAAAGGTGTTGCCCATGGGCGTGAATCCCAGGTCAATGTTATCCAGTTCAGTGGTAGAAGGGCTGACCAGTGTCATTTCGCTTTGAACGGAATCCAGCGGGATCGTGCCGCGACCGGTGGAATGGATTTTGTTAAATTCAAAGATCATGCTGGCAGAGAGTTCGTCCAGCTCGTTTCGGTATCCTTCGAGAATCGTGTCTTTGAGTGCAATCAGCGCACCCAGGCTTCCTCCGGTCAGACGAACATCATTGCCGGTGTCTTCGAAGACCAGATTTTTCCGACCAAGCTTGTCTTCGTCCACGACTTCTGTTTTGATCCTGAAAGCCTGATCCCCAAAAACAAGATAGGAGCCTTTGGTGGATACGGTTGCCGTACCGTCGGGCTGGATGAATATTTCAGTATCCATGATGTCAGACAGATCGTTGAGCAGTTTGTCACGGGCATCACGAAGGTCGTTAGCCATTTTGGCTTCGTTGCCGCCGGCCTCGCCCTTGACAATCGAGCTGTTGAGTTGAGCGATCTCGGAGAGAATGGTATTGATATCTTCGACAACATACTCGACTTCCTGATCTGCGTCCGCAATCAGGTTGACAATCTCATCATTCAGGCGGTTGATCTCTTCGGTCAGAACCTGTCCCTCCTCCACCATGGAAACTCGGGTAGACTGGTCCTCGACATTGTTGACAAAGTCCTGGATACTGTTGAAGAAGGTGTTCATGCGGGAGCTTAAATCATCTTCAGTCATTTCGTTTAGAATAAATTCCAGGTGATTGAGGCTCGCATATTTTTGATTGTAAAACGCGTATTTTGATTTGCTTTCCCGGTAATTATCCTCTGCGAACGAGTCCACCATTCGCTGAATGGACGCGATATTCACGCCCCGGCCGATCACGTACCGTTCGAGGTTGTAGGGGGTGTTGGACTCCAGTTCGACGCGCTGGCGATGAAAACCATTTGTATTTGCGTTGGAAATATTATGGCCGGTCGTTTCCAGGGCAGTCCGGGAAGCGTTCATGGCCATAACGCCAACATTTAGTCCTCGTAAGCCCATTTTATATACTCCGCAGTTGGGAGTGGGTGCTTAGCCCACTCGGTTTATCAACAGGTTGCTGCTGACGTTCTTTGATTTGCCGTTGCTGTCGTAACTGGAATTCTGTTCTTCTGTAAAACCGCCGAGCTTATCAAAGAACGCGGTGATATGTCCCAGCAGTTGCCGGAGAAGCTCCATATTGACATGATTCTGAAGCTTGATTTTCTCAATAGTGCTCAGAAGATTTTTCCGTAACTCTGCAAGTCGTTCCCGGTCACTGCCGATAATTTTGCTGATAATTTCCTTGAGCTTTGAATCCGACGGAATCCCGAGATCCGCGCACAGCTTTCCAGCTGCAGTCATTCGGGCGGTCTCCTTTTCCCGGATCATATTCGACAGTTTCTCTTCCTCCGCGTTCAGCCGTTCGAGCTCATCGATCTTATCTGATGTGATCGCCTTGCATTTCCGGCTGGAAAGCTTGAGGATGTTTTTGTGCAGAATCAGTTCGTCGGACAAAACCACTTCCAGTTCTCTGACAAGTTCTCTGTTCATAGGTATCACCCCTCACAGTGTAGTATCGGCTTTTCCGAGTTCCAGCTTGACCGATTTTTGCCGATGGCGTTATCATTTTCTGTATAGATTTTGTCCAGCTGGCGCATGAGTACGTTTTTCAACCCCAGCGGGCTCTTTTCTGCGGCCTTTTCTGCGACCGTAAAGGTAAAGAGGTCACTGTAAATCTCCTCCGCATTTCCGCCGTGAAAGAGACCGGTTTTGTGTACGGTTTTGTTCATTTCTTTCATCATCATGGTAAGCATCATCTGTTCGAACCCGGAGGCAGCCTTTTCAAGTTTTTCTCGTTTCGAATCGTTCGCATCGGAAAGGTTCGGCACCTGAATGCCGGAGACTGAACCGCCCGGCAGGGGGGGGTAGCGATAGGAGGTGTTAGCGCTGATGGTTTCCATTACTTTATCTCCAGTTCGGCCTGCAGAACGCCGACATTCTTGAGTTCTTTCATAATAGCAATCAGATCACTGGGGGCGGCACCGAGTTCGTTGAGCCCTTTAACTATTGTCTCCAGTTCTGTTCCTTCCGGAACCTCAATCAAGGATTTCTTTTCTCCGGCCTGTGGCCCTCTGGCTCGTCCCACGGTCAGCATCAGGTTTCCGTGGCTGATGGCAAAGGGGGCAATACGCACGTGGCGGTTGATGACCACGGTGCCGGTTTTCTCGTTGATTACTACTTTTGCGACTGCGTCTGTGGTAATCAGTTCGAGCTGCTGAATTTTAGAAATGAATGCCACAGGGTCGTCCTTGAAGAGATTGGGGATCGTGACTTCCACGGCCGAGGCATTAAGCGCCCGGGCGATCTTCTTTCCGCGCATGGTCAGGTTGATGGCTTCGACCATGGTATTGGCATTGTAGAAGTTTGGCTTTTTGAGCAGCAGGGTCAGTTTTCCGTCATTGATATAATTGACCGGGATTTTTTTTTCCACAACCGCTGTGACCGTGGCCGAGGTAGGACTGCCCTTGCCTTTGCCCCCGCCCGTGCTCAGGGGGCCGCTGGCAATTGCGTAGACCTTTCCGTTGTACGGATACACCAGTGTGGTGGGCAGAAGAATTCCGTCCGCAAGGGATGCCGCATTGCCCATGGAGGAGACGTTGACCGTGATTTTCTGTCCTTCCTGCACAAACGGCTCCATGTTGACGGTCACCATTACGTATGCCACGTTCTTGGATTCGATATCCCGTTCAGATACTTCAATATTGAATCGCTTGAGCAGTGCGGCTTCAGCCTTGACCTTGGCAGGCGTTTTACTTTTGTCTCCGGTGCCGTTTAACCCGATGACCAGGCCGTATCCGATGATCGGGTTGGTCTGCGCTCCCTTGATGTCCGCAATGTCCTCAATTCGTGATGCCCTTGCCGGACAAATATACATACATGCAATAATCAGGATCAAAAGGTGTTTTCGTCGCACCATGCTTTCCCTCTCAAAAACAGTTTGGTTTGCAGAAAATCCCGTAAAGGATATAGATCGGGATTTTTTCCATAAATAATATTAGCAAATGCAATGCCACTCGCGATGTTTGATGTAAGTCTTTTTAAATAAGCAGAATACAAGTGTTGTGCGCTGGTGAACGCTTTGGTTTTCCGGCGGAAATTGCCGCTTGTTTTTTGCTGACGCGTAGGTGGAAGGAAAAGAATGAGTCTTTTATTATATATGATAGTAGTACAGCAGTGAAACAGTTGTGATTGTGAGATAAGCTCGTCATGTACCTTCTAAAAAGGGTTTTTCATCCAATAAAAAAATTAAAAAAATACTTGCAATTCTCATGAGATGAGATATAATAAATAAGAAGCAATATAAAATAATACACAAGTAGAACGTATTAGGAGTAGAACGTATTAGGGCAGGCGGATTTGGAAAAAAGATGGTCGGGAAAAATTATTCTATGTCAGGAGGCGATGAATATGAAGCAATACAAAATATCTGTCAAAGGTCAGAGTGCATTTACCCTGATTGAGCTGTTGGTGGTGATTGCCATTATTTCTATTCTGGCCGCGTTTTTACTTCCGGCGATTCGGAACGCAAGCTATAAAGCCAAACTTGTCGTATGTTCCAGTAATCAGAAGCAGGTATATCTGGCCCATCTCATGGAAGCCGAAGAGATGCGGCGCGGACGGTTTTTTTTCCGTAAAATGGGCTCCAATCAGGCAAGTGCAGGCATTGTGCAGCCGTCTTGGGCACATTCATTTCAGCCGTGGATGAGTTATTGGGACAAAAAGTATAAGGCTGGTTTTGTACATTATTTGTACAAAGAGTGGGACTGGGACAAGAATAAATACAATCAGAAAAAGACTAAATATATTGACAATTACCGTGTTTTCGGATGCCCCGAGTTTTGGGGTGAGCCATCTTTGCAGAAACCGGTATCGACCATAGGAGTGCCAGTATGGAGAAACAAAAAATGCTGGGAAGCTCATATGCTTATATTCGGTCGCCCGGCGAACATGTATGCCCTTGGTGGTTCTGATTCTGGGGGCAGGTCTTATTACAAAGGAATTCACCGAAAACTGCCAAACTTCAACACCCATCCTTCGCACACCTGGCTCAAGTGGTGCGGCTACCATCCGGAAGTTGCCGGACTGGGCCGGGAAGAGCCTTCCTTTGAATACAATTGGGGGATTAATCCCAAGTACTATCACAGAACAGCAAATGTCACCTATATTGACGGTCATGTAAAATATTCCGGTAAGCTGCCATGCGGAATTGCCCGGGGAAGCTTCAGCAGTGTTCATAGAAGCATGGATGACGGATGCTACAGTAGCCCTTACCTCAAGATATGCCGCTGAGTTCGTTTTTTTATTTCCGCCTTTTTATTGAGAAAGGTACTTGACAGCGGGAAATTTATGGGGGATATTACCAATAAAGAATCGGGTGGTGGATACAGCCTGTTTGAAATCATACCTCTTTGGATTATATAGTTTTGAAAGTTGATGCTGATCCGTTTATACACAACAACGTGATCAATCCGTTTTTATATCTTTACTGAAAATATTTTAAAAAATATGGACAGTTGTATCGATCAGACAGTATTATCTGATTAAATATAAGGGTATATATAAATGGTATTTGGAGGTTAATCATGAGAATGAGAACCTTGGTTGTGTGGCTTCTGGTTATTTTGTGCATACAGAATGGCCTGATATACGCTCAGAAGAAAGCAGGTAAAGAAAAAAAGCAGTCTCTGGACAGTGTGTACAAGTCGTACCGTCCGGATTTTGCAGTTACGAATGATCCGCGAGCGTACGGTATTCACCGGCCGCCAAAAAAGGTCATGGAGCTTTCCACGGAAAAAACCTTTCATTCCAGGAGTTATGTGGAGCGGTCTTCCCGGGCCGATGCCCTGGTTGCCGCAGGGATCGAGAAAGAAAAATCCGGAGACTACCGCCTGGCCATCGCCATCTATCAGCAGGTTATCGACAAGTTTCCGGAAACCCTTTACCGTATCAGTGCGTACGGAATCTATGTGCCGGCTGCGTTGTACTGCCAGCTTCGAATTTTGAACTTTCCCGAAGAGCACCTCAAATTCTACCGTGAGAAGAATGATTCCAGGGTCAAAGAACTGTATGAGTTCTCCAGGCAGAAAAACTCTCTCCAGGGCCTGGCCAATATCCGGGATAATATGCTGTGCACGTCTTACGGCGCCAAAGCCATTCTGGTACTCGGCGATGCAGAGCTGGACCGGGGCCACTATCTGGCTGCGCTTGAATACTTTAATATGGTCAAGACGTATTTTCCGGAAAAGAATGTGCATACGCCGGAGCTGGATCTTAAGATTGCCTATTGCCGCAAAATGCTGGGCGAGACGGTTGAGATCCGGATGCCCGGGAATACAGAAAACAGTAAGTTGAATCCGGATCAGCTTAAAAAGCTTCTGGCGTTTATTCAGTCCGGCAAACCGGATCGGCCCGAATTTGTACTCCAGGCACGAAGTCCGGGATGCATATCCGCCGGGGACTATCGCCACATGATTCCAACCCCGGATCCGCTCGGTCTCAACCAACCGGTCTGGTCCACAGGAAAGTCCGGGGCCGGGTATCATGTCAACACGCTGCCCGTGGTCACCCGTCGGAGTGTGATCTACCGTCACATGAACCGGATTTACTGCCGGTCGATTCTCAACGGCGAACTGCGCTGGATCAATGACATGGGCGGGCGGGTCAGCTGGAACCCTCACTCCAAGAATCGGAGGGAGGATATTCTGGTGCATGATGGAATGGTCTTTACACCCATGGTTAAGAACGGTCCTACCCTGATCGCCATGGATGAGATTACCGGGCAGCTCAAATGGTCCTACGGGCCGATGTCCGCGGCAACCCAGGAAGAGGCCATGATGAGTTTTCGCACGGCTCCGGCTGCGGGTCCGTCCACGGTCTATGCCGGATATATTATGGACAATACAGCCAGCGGTGTTCACATTGATTCGGAATACGGCATCATTGCCTTTGAGAGTCAGACCGGCCGTGTTAAATGGCAACGGGCGATCTGCCGTCTGCGGCCTGGAAAGTTCGCGTCTCAGCAATTTGCAGGTGGTGTCCGCAAACGCATCCGCAGTTATGCCTCTCCACCAATATACCACCAGGGGACCGTCTACTTCTGCACGAATGCGGGGTCCATTGCTGCGCTGGATGCACTTTCGGGACGTATCAAGTGGTTGACCAAGTATCCGTATTACTCCTATCCCGGGGATATTCATGACGCGACCCGGGGATTTGTTAGTGCGGGAGACCATTTGCATCCACCGAAGCCTGGCCTGTGGCGCAATCAGCCGCCGCTGATTACAGGCGATGACCTCTATGTACTGCCTGTGGACTCCTGCTCGATCTTCAAGCTTGATCGACGGACTGGAAAAATCATATGGACGCACCAGAAACTGGATCTTAGGTTCGGGAGCCGAGTGGCCTCTGGGTGCGGGTGCGGAATCGGCGGCATTACCGCGTATTTTATGGGGCCAGTCAAGAGCGGAGAACTGCTCTTTGTCTACGGCATGCGGTCACGGGGAAATTATGATATCAAGAAGGCGCCAACATATCATGGCCCCATACCAGGCGGCATTTTTCTGCTTAATCCGGACAACGGTCAACTGACCTGGACATCGAAAGATCCGGTCGCCTGGCGCAGTAAACATCCGGTGGTATACTTGACGTCGTATGTCTTGCCCAGAGGCATGTTTACTCTGTATATCAATGATCTCCAGTTTCAGGTCACGGCCCGTCCCTTTCTCAGCCAGGACAACAATTTGTATGTCGGAAGTGCAGGTCACTGCTGCTACCCGGTGTATGGTATGGCAACAAACCTTGCCGTCCTGAATCTGAATCAGAGGGAATTTGTGGGACCCAGGCGGACCTATCTGAATCAGCAGATGCTCAAGTACGCAGAAGAGTGTATCAAACAGGCACCGGGTCAACTCAAAAAAGCCCTCGAACTCCCCGCTCACATAAAAAAAAGAAAGAAAACGAAGGAAATGATCCACAAGCTGAAACTCCTGGCCAGGGACACGATTCCGGAAAACGAACACCCATCCTTTTTGCCCTTTTCCCGGGTAACCTTCAAGCGGTTTGGTATCACGTTTGAACTGCGGACCGGTCCGAACCGGATGTCCATGCTCTATGACCAGGATGCAGTGCGAAAGGTTATCGCATCCCGTGATGATCCGGAGAGCGTTTTTTCCGCTGCAGAGCTCGCAATAGCAGAGAACCGGACCGAAGAGGCTGTCAAGCTTATGGAGACCTGCCTCTCCAGAATATCTCCCGAAGACACGGGATTCCGGGTTCTGGTCAATCAGCAGCTTTTCCGCGCATATCAGGTGCTGACCCGCGGAAGCATCCGCGCCCGTGATACAGAGGAAGAGCTGAAATATGTCACCGGCATGAGTCGCTCTTCCACGACGCTTGGAGATGAGATTCAGACCCTCTTTGCCATTTCCGAAGTCTATGAACGAAAAAAAGAATATGTCAAGGCCGCCAAATACCTGCAGGCGATCATCCGCAAATACGGCGGGTATGAATACATGCTTTCCTCGCTGTATCAGTGGGGGAAGAAGCCTGTACAGGAGCAGCTTCAGGATATTCTAAACCGCACAGAAAAACTGGTCCAGGGCATGAAATACCAGTCCCTGCTGAGTGTGGACCTGACGTATATGGGCGCAACCCTTCCGCTGTATTACAGTGCGGTATCTCCGGCGGAGAAAGAACTGAATGTACGGGCCGAGCAGGTGGCGGTCAATCGGCTGGTCGCAATGCAGCAGGCGTCGGCGGAATTCAAAACGGCCTATGAACAGCAGGCGGCAAAAACGCTCAGCAACAAAGAGAAGGCCGATCAGATGAATTACCTGGTGGAATATCCCCATACGCAGGCCGGGCAGGAAGTGCTCTCTGAACTTTTAGCTGATACGGAAAAAGCGCTCAAGGCCACGGGTGATGATTTTGCCCGGGCCGCAGACCTTCGTAAAGAACAATGGCGCCTGGCGGATATCGCCCGGTTGAGTGGATTCCATCTAACGGCGAATCTGCAAAAAGGTCTGCTGGCCCCGGCTCCCAAACCCGCGGCACCGCTGACCTTTCCGCTTAAAGTGAACGAACTGGATATGGAGGAGAAGAGAGGTCCGGCATGGCTGGTTCTTGACCGGAAGGGAGCACGCGACGTACGCCCGGAACTTATGTTTATGGGCGGTCGGGTCAAGAAAAAATTCGACAATAAGTTTCTGCTGTATGCCGTGGACACTGCCACAGGAAAGACGGTCTGGAAGGCCACGGAAAAGAGAGGCGAGACATGGTTTGACGAGATACGCCTTAAAGGCAAAGGCAATGAGCCCGGGTTCAGCAGCGCGATGGTGCTGAATGACATGGTCGTGGTTCATGGTCTCTTTGATGTGCTGGCCTTTAACCTCTCCGACGGAAAACTCCGGTGGCGGTACCGGGTTCCCTTTAATTTTGAAATCCGGTACAGCGTTTGGAGCGGCGACATGCTGGTGCTGGCCGGAGAATCCGATACCGTGATGCTGTATCTGCCTACCCGGGATCCGTCCGGTGAACCGGTATGGCAGGAAAACGAACAGGGAGAGCTCTACGCCGAACCCTGGTTTTACAAAGACCGTCTGATCATGGTTCGCAAGATGCCCTTTAACGTGACCATTCGGTACCGGAGTACCGGCAAGCTGATCGGTCGGCACGACTTTGACAATCTGACCTTGTGGCAGCACCATCCGCTGCTTAAGAACGGTCCTGAAGAATATCCGGTCAGCCACGACCGGCATCTGCTGGCACTCTGCGGCAGCGGGTATTACATTCTCTTTAATGTAGAGGATATGCGTGTACAGTGGCGACGCCTGATGGATAAGGATGCGCAGACCCCGGTGAGAATGGAACTCAACGGCGATTATCTGTCGATCATCAAAAAGAACTTTGACGCTGAAGTTATGTATATGCTCTCCAGCCGGACCGGCAATGTATTGTGGCATACAGATCCCAAGAAACCGGGCCAGTATATTCCCATGCATTCCATGAGAATCTCGGACGGAAAGCTCTATGGTTTGCGCAAACACCCGGGCCAGGGATTTTATTTCTGCGGAGTGGACTGCAAGACAGGCAAAGAGCTTTTCCGTCAGTACAACCAGAAAGGCTATCAAGCCCGTCCGGAAGTCCGGCTTCGCAGGCAGCAATACGGCAATGTTCTGGTAGCCGAGGTTAAGGATCGCCAGGATTTTGAACTCATTGGATTTGACATGAAGACCGGAAAGCCCGGGCAGCGGCTCAAGATCAAGGGCCTGGGAAATATCGGAGAACCGGGCCGTGCATCCGCAACCATTCAGAATGGGTGCATGGTGCTGCACGGAAAGAAGATGGTTAAGATAGCTGCACCGTAAAGCGGTGCAGCTATCTGGTCGATGGCTGGCGGAAGTTTATCGTGCTTGTAATCGGTATCGCCATCGGTATCGTTATCGTCAGTTTAAAAATTGAAAGACGAGAAATGATATCGATACCGACAGCGATACAGAAAATATTTTTTTTGTAACGATTAAACATATTCTTCAGGAGTTCTGAAATGAGAAAGCGTAAAAACCAGTTTTTGTTCGAGGTGTTAATTTTTGCCGTCGTTTTTTTCTCTTCCGGTTGCGTTCATATTGATGTGACCGTGGCCCTGCATGAAAAAGACGGTGGTGCCACCATTACCGAACGCATCCGCATCACCCGAAAACTTCAGCAGGCCTGTCCAGACAGGGAAAAACGTGCGGATGTCTTAAGGAACCTGAGTAAAGAGGCCGCTCTGGAGCGAATGAAACACATGGGCAAGGGGATAACCCTCACGTCCCATGAAAAGAAGAATATTTCCGGTGGAGATATCGAAAGCGTGAGCGTGTATACCATACCAGACGTTACTCAGCTGCGCTTTCCCAATCCCAGCCTGCATGCGGGGCTTCCCGGACAACCCGCCCGACTGAAATTATTTCCCGAGAGCCGCAAGACGGGAGGATTCAAGTATGGCCATATGTATGTTCAGTTTTACAGGGAGAATCAGCGTGCAAAGACTCCCAAGGGGATTGTGAAGACCGTTCATTCTCCGGCGGATAAACAACTCATGCGTGTACTCCGCCCCGTGATAGCGGACATGCTTTCGGATTTTCGAGTCAGCCTCAAGCTCAAGGTGCCCACGCGGTTCAGCGGAGGCCAGGTCCGAGGCATGCGATCCGGTCCCAGGACCGCTACCCTTTTTTTCGTTTCCGGAAAAGATTTGGACACGAGCAAAAACTCGTTTTTTCTCAATCGGGAAGTCATGCTGGATATTTTGCAGATGAATTTTAATTCCGGAAATATCTACAAACATGCTTCCTATTTTACGGATTATTCCGGCACTCCTGTGCTTCGGCGAAAATGGGGTGCAGCACGAATGATGTTTTATCCCACGGAGTACTTTTCAAAAAAGTATTTTAAAGGATGGAAGCCCGCCAAATAACCATCA
>CAZGEP010000124.1:0-15177 GCA_964524955.1 uncultured Planctomycetota bacterium
AGGCAAAGAATCTCTTTTGCTTTTATTCTGTTGATCCTGTTGATCCTGTAAATCCTGTCTAATTCTTTATTTTATTGAACTGCGCAAGGATCTTCTTGCCATACTGAATCTGGATAAGGCTCTGTGGGTTTCCACCAGCATTCTCTTCGATGGATTGACATATGATTCTGCAGTACTTACGTATCTGGATGAGGATAAAAACGGACGGATTCGACCTGAAGATTTAACCAGAGCAATATCGTGGATGGATGATGTGCTGCGAGATGATGTGGTGATCGGAGGCCAAAATGCCGAAACTGTGCTGAAACTTGGAGAATTGGATGAGAATTCTCAACAGGGCAGGGAACTCCATGAATCCATGCGTTACGTACTCAGGAACCTGGGACTTGAGAATGAAAATATTCTAACACTTTCGGATATACGGGACGAAAAACGAATTCGACTGAATGCTGCAGCTAACGGAGATGGTGTAATCCCTCCATCTGCGGCTCAGGAAGATAATCTGAAGGCGTTTATTCAGGATATCATGGATACAGCAGGCAGTGTTGATGATGTTAACGGAGAGAAGGGGGGTTACCGCAGATGGCTTGCAGCAGTTTATGAGTGATGCAGCTGCTTTTCTTGAGTGTAAGGATTCGCAGGCGGCTGTCGATGAGCAGGGCAAAAGTGTTCTGATGACTTTCGGCGATCGGACCCCCGTAGCATATGAAGCCATAGAGGCTGTTCGGGAAAAGGTCGACGAATACTTTGAGCTCTGCAGAATTGTTCGCTTCCAGCAGGAATTTGAAACCCTTTTTACTCTTTCCGAAGATGAATGCAAGCAGCGTTTTACGAACCTTCAGGCATTGAATGAAAAACTGAGCCTGGAGCCAATCGCCATCCCGGATATGCGGTGTGTTTTTGACTTTTCCGGGAAAATCAATCCCGTTTTTGAAGGCATTTTACTGACGTTTCAACAATCAGTTCTGGATGGAAAAACATCCATGAGTCTGGATGAATGGCGTGCGCTGAAGCTTCAGTTTGTATCATACAAAGCCTGGGTGGAAGATCGGAAGGGAGCTTCAGTTGAGAAACTTGGAGTGGACAGGCTCAAATTCTGCCTGGAGAGTGATCTGGCGGAGCGGCTGAATGCGCTGATTAATACAGATCTGAGCGTGGCAGGTGACCTGGGGCATGTCTTTGACCTGGAAAAAACTGATTCTATACAAACGCTGGCTGATTGAGATTGCCAATAACATGGTTTCGCTATCCAATCTGTACGATCCTTCGGCAAATGCTCTCTTTCAGGTAGGGACGCTTATTCTTGATGGACGCCAGTTTGAATTTTCTGTCCGGGTAGCCAATCCGCTGAGCATAAAACGATCGGATCCAAAGGCAATATATTTGTGATGTATCTTGAGGTGACCAATGGCTCGATACAGCAGGATACGTTTGAAATTGCAGTTCCGGTAACTTCCGGATAGATCGGGAATATTGATATCCACAAAAAAGGAGTCTTTTACGGGTGTGACGGTAAAGAGTGGGATGCCCGGGTTGTGGATATTGTACGGAATCCGGTCTCTGTCTGGGAGGCACTCAAAGCACCCTTTGCCTCTCTCGGTCAGTTTGTTGAGAAGCAGGTTGAGAAGATCCGCCTTTCACGGTATGGAAACCTTGAAAAAAGCGTTGGACAGCATTTTGAAAAGAAGCCTGTTCAGGCCAAGGTTGACGACAGCAAGACGGGTGATAATTCCGGTTTGAGGAATATGCTTTTTGCCGGAAGTGTCAGTATTGCAGCGCTGGGAAGCGCCTTTGCCCTGATAATCCAGGCGGTGGCCAAGGTCAAGCTGATTCACATATTCGGTGTGATTTTCGGCGGAATTGCAGCTCTTTTTGTTCCAATGATGGTCTTGAGTATGATTCGTCTTTATCGCAGAGATATTGCCTGTGTGCTCGAGGCCTCAGGGTGGGCTGTGAACGGCCGGATCCGGCTTACGCGAGCCCTGGGAAAGCTCCTGACGTTTGTACCTGAATTTCCGGAAGATGCAGAAAAGGAACGGACAGACCTTGTCAAGTCGTATGTCAAAGCACTTCGGCCTGGTGAGAACAAGACGTTGGATCGCTTGCTTTGTGTTATTTTTTACCTGCTGTGGGCCATTCTATTCTTTGTGATCTCCGCACATATTGTCAGCGACTATCTTTCCAGATAAGAAAATGCTCAAGTGGGACCCGAGGGCTATGCAGGCAGGTGTTGCTGTATGATGTCGCGGAAATCATCGTAGAGCCGATTGTTTGCCGCCAGAACACTGGAAGACGCAAACGGAAGCGGATTCCCCTCGCAGTCGGAAATGCGTCCACCGGCTTCTTCTACAAAAAGCATGCCAGCTGCAAAATCCCACGCACAGAGTTCGTATTCAAAGAACCCATCCAGCCATCCGCATCCAACATAACATATGTCCAGTGCTGCAGAACCTGTTCTGCGGATGCCCTGAATGTTGTTATCAAAGAAATCACGGATGGTCGCCAATGTGCCGCGCATGATGGCGCCGCGGTCATAGTAGAATCCGGTTCCGATAATGGCCTGAGACATGGTTGAGGCTGTAGAGACAGAAACACTGGATCCGTTATGAAACGCGCCCTTGTCACGGATGGAGTGAAAGATGTCTCCGGTCATGGGGTTGAATACCAGACCGCATTGAACCTCTCCTTTTCTGGCATAGGCAATGGATACGCAGAAGTGGGGGAAGTGGTGTGCAAAGTTATTGGTCCCGTCAATGGGGTCGATGATCCAGAGATCTTGTGCATCCGCATCCGCTTTGTGTTCTTCTTCGCAGAGAAACGAATGACCGGGAAAAGCGCTGCTGAGGGTTTCAACGATCTGTTTCTCGGCATTCAGGTCGGCTTCGGTCAACAGGTTGATGGATGCCTTTTCATAGACTTTTCCGCCTTTGCGGTAGAAGTCCATAATGATTTCACCGGCTTCACGGGCTGCTTTTTCGGCAATCTCCAGCTCTTTCATGCAACGCCTCCGGGAATTGCGGGAATGTCGACCGGCATGCCGTTATTTCGCAGTGATTGTGCGGCTGCCACACCGGCTGCCACGCTCATGCGGCCGTCGATGGGGGTGGCTTCCGGCAGTTTGCCGTCTGCCAGCATATCAACAAAGTCAACGCAGATAACCGGATCGGCTCCACCGTGACCGCCCTTGGCCGGTTTGATATGATAATCTCTGTCTGAATATTCACGCCATGTGTTGGATGATCTTGTTTTTACCCGGACAAGGCTGTCGTTGACCAGTTCCACACGTCCTTCTGTTCCGATAAAGAGATGATTGCGAAAGTAATCGGGTGTGAAATGGCACTGCAGGTAAGACGCCAGGATGCCGCCTTCGAGCTCCATCAGCATCATGTTGTTGTCTTCCACATCGACTTCCTTGCGAAATACGCATCGGTTTTTACGGTCGTTGGGCAGGGGATCTGTGCAGGAATTAATGTCCGGGCATTCATCGCAGACCAGATCATTGTCCCGGTCTCCTCCGTAATAACTCAGCGAGCCGAAGGCAGGACACGGCGTGTGTACCTGCCGGTAATCCAGTGGATCATGTCAATATCATGGGAGCCTTTCTGAAGAAGAAGGCTGTAGGACTTGTCACGTGTTGCGTGCCAGTTGTGGTAATAAAACTCTCCTCCGCGACCGACAAAGTGGCGGCACCAGACCGCTTTTATTTCACCGATCGCACCGGAATCCACGATTTCCTTGATGACACGGAACTTTCGCATGCAGCGCATGTTGAAACCGACCATCATACGCACACCGGCCTTTTTCCATTCGGTCAAAATTCGGTCGCACCCCTCTGTGGAGATGGCCAGGGGTTTTTCACAGAAAAGATGCTTGCCTGCCTGGAGCGCAGCCACGGCATGTTCTTCGTGACAGAAATCCGGAGAGGTGACCATGATCGCGTCAATGTCATCGCGCTTTAGAAGTTCCTGGTAATCCCTGGTTGTAAAAATGTCCGGATGGGTATTTTCCTTGAACTGATCCAGGTATTTGTCGGAGATATCCGCGCCGCCGCGCAGTTCTACTCGCGGGTCGTCTTTGAGACTGAGGCTTAAGGTCCCCCTTCCGCCAACGCCGATAACGCCGATTCCGATTGTATCTGTCATGATGTAATCTCCCTGATTGCATTGAAAAGATTGTCCATGTCATCGGGGGTTCCGATGGTGATTCTCAGATGGTTTCCGGTCATTGGGCCTGGAAAATATCGGACCAGGATCTTTCTCTCCAGGAGGTGATTGTATATGGTTTCTGCTGAAGGGTTGGCCGGACGGGTCCACACGAAATTCGCTTCTGAGGGAGTGACGATCCAACCCAACTGCGTGAGAAAGTCTTGGGTGCGTTCTCGCTGTATCTTGATTTGATCAATATTTTTTTGCGCCCAGTTTTTGTCGCGTATGGCTTCAGTCCCGGCCAGCTGAGTGATCCGGTTGACATTGTATGAATCCTTGACCTTGATCATATCATCCACAAGTGATTTCTGAGCAAAAGCGAATCCCAGTCGGATTCCGGCCAAACTGTAGGACTTGGAAAGGGTGCGTAAAACAATTACATTTGGCAGTTTCCAGAGATCCAAACAGTTTTCTGAGGCAAAATCCGCGTAGGCTTCGTCAATTACCAGGATGCCGTTAACATCCCGGGCCAGTCTAATCAGTGTTTCTTTGTCTGTCTGTGTTCCGGTCGGAGAATTGGGGTTTGCCACCAGACAGAGTTTGGCGTTGGAATTGGCAAGTTCCTGCGGCAGACTGTAATCTGCATTGCGGTCCAGGTTTTTGAATTTGCAACCCCGGATGACGGCAAGATCCCGGTAGAGCGTATATGTGGGAAAGGCGGTGACCGCCGTGTCATCCGGATTCATGAAGGCCCGGTATATCATGGTCAGCAGGTCATCGGAACCGTTTCCTGCCAGAATGTTTTCTGTTGGGATTTGAAATGCCTCGGAACAGGCGCTCCGAAGTTCATCGCAGAGCGAAGATGGATAACGTCGAAGCTGATCCGTATCCAGCGATCGCAGACATTCTTTAACCCGTGGCGACGGGGGGTAGGGATTTTCATTTGTATTCAGCTTGATGATGTCCATTCCCGCAAGCTGTTTGCCTGGAGTGTACCCTCCGAAATCGTTAAGATCGTTTCTGATAAAATCCATGAGGTTTCCGTTTAATGAGTTTCGTAAGACTGTGCGGATTTCATTATACTGTGGCAGCGTTTTAATCAAGTGATTTTATGGCAACCAGGGTGAAGTCATCTTCCATCACACCAGAAGCAAAGGCCTTGACTTCGTTATAGATGTTTTCTGTTATACTTTGCGCGCTGAGACCGGCAAATTGAACGACCGATTTTCTAAGACGTTCCATGCCGAATTCCTCACCTTCTACGCTTTTGGCTTCGGTAATGCCGTCTGTGTATTGAATAAACACGGTTCCCGGTTCCAGGTCAAGGGTGACTTCTTCAGTTTCCGGTTTTCTGACGTTGCACAGCAGATTGCCTTCAGAATAGATCGTAGCCGCTTCCGAATCTCCGGGAGAATAAAGAATGGGTTCGTTATGACCGGCACGGATAAAGCGTAGCTGTCTGGCTGCGGGATCAATTACGGCGTAGAATATGGTCACAAACGTTCCGCCCATCAGGTCCCTGGCCACATCATCATACGTGGCAAGGATTCCGTCTCTGGGACCGGGTATTTTCTTTCCGTGTATCTCAATGGCTTTTTTGACCATGGTCATTACGATTCCAGCCTGGATACCGTGACCGGATACATCTCCGACTACGATGCCGTAATTACCGTTGTCCTGTTTAAAAAAGTCATAAAAATCTCCGGAAATTTCATCCAGAGACTCAAATTTGACGCCGATGTCATAGCCGTTGATCTCCGGTTTTCGGGTCAACATGTGTTTCTGGTGTTTGGCAGCTTTTTCGATGTCCTTCATTCTGTTTGTGGTGTCTTTCTTCATTCGCTTAATTTGATTAAGAACGCTTCCATGCTTATTGAAATCCTCTTCAAGAGATTCCAATGAGAGTTTGGGTTTTTTTCCGGGCGTGTATTCCTTGCACCCGTTGACAAGATGTTTGGCGATCTTGTATTCCGTGTCTCCGGATTGGGAAGAGGATTCTCCGTAATAAACATCCATGAGAAAATCCAGACAATATGGACATTTCCAGCGGCAGAAATTGTCACAGACCTGCCAGAGGGGATCAGATTCCAGATTCTTTTTCACCTGGGGGATCAGCTTGGAAACCTGAAACTGTTTTTCAACTTTATCCTGAAGTTTCTCAAGTGGGTGCTCTTGCGCATTCTCTCTGTAATCCGGACACATCGAAAGATGTTTATAAATATCCTGAACCGAATTGGGTTTTGTAAGATTGACATCAGTAATGAACCGGGAACAAAAGGGACAGAGCCATGTGCCCTGAGAGTCTTTGAGTGACCAGCGTTTGTCGGAATTGAATTTATTGACCAATTCAATGTATTGGTTGATTCGTTCCGTGATCTTTTGCAGATGGGATTTGCTGAAAAAGGATTTTTTTGCAAAGCGTTCGCAGGAATTCAGATGATCCGTTGCCTGTTTTATTACTTCCGGTGTCAGATGAACTTTACGTGTGTTCGGATCCATTATCTGGGCTGCCGAGGGCTTGCCGCAGGATGGACAGATCCATCGGCCGGTCCTGTCAAAAAATTGCCATGTTTTGGTCTTTTTCAGGTTGCTGATCAGCGTCTCTTTGAGGTCCCAGGCGTTTAGCATCACAGCAAGCTTGGATGCCGGAACCGCCTTCTTTTTCTTCTTGCCTTTTCGGGCCGGGCATTCCTCCTGTAGATGGAACTGAATTTCTTTGGCCAGAGCTCCCAGCTTTTCTTGATCATCGCAAACCGGTTTGCAGCAGTACGGACAGACCCACTGATCCTTGAAAAAGAATTTCCAGGCATCATCTTTTTTCAGCTTGTTAATGATGGAAAGAACCCGGGTTCCTTTTTGAGGTTTTTTCTCAGGAGCATTCACGGCATTTGTCCCAATAAAAGTCAGATTGAATGCGGAATTCAAAACTCCGCGTGATTATATTGTCTGAAATCTAAAAAAATATATTATACTTTGTCGCGTACGAATTGCGAGTAAAAGGTTGGCGGTGTGTGATTTTTGTTTATGGGTTCTGTACCGTATTATATGATAAAAAAACTTGAAAAAAAAGATTTTTCATATAGTGTAATCGTTACTAAAGGGTTCAGGGGCAAACCATATCAGATATTCGGAGTCATCACTCGTGAAAATACACTTTGATGCATCTGCGCTGACTGCACTGATTGACAATGTGTACGACGGCATCTTTCTTACGGATGAAAAGGGAACGATTATCTATTGGAGCCATGCTGGATGATGTGACCGATATTGGTAATCGACGTCTCGGCCAGGAAAAATTCAAACAGGCAATCCATGAATTCAAGCGAAACGGCCGGAGGTTTGGTTTGCTCTTTTGCGATACCGACAATTTCAAAGGTGTAAACGATGTCCATGGTCATCAGACCGGAGACCGGGTGCTGGTAATGACAGCCCGGACACTCCAAAAGAATATTCGGTCCTTTGATGTCGTATGCCGATGGGGAGGCGATGAGTTTGTACTGATTATCGCTAATGTTAATTCGGACGAGCTTGCGGAGATCGCCGAAAAGCTGCGGCTGCTCATACAAAACTCAGGATTTGAGTTCGGCTTGGAAACGGTGAATGTAACGGTTTCCATAGGGGGGACGGTTATTCAAGAAGGAGATACCAAAAAGACTGTTCTTGACCGCGCGGATACAGAAATGTATCAATGCAAAGAAACCGGTAAGAACCGGATCCGTATTGGCTGATCTACTGAAGCGTTTCTGCGTCCATGGTGTCTTGTTCTTTCATGAGCTTCTGCTTCATTTTGCGCTCAGACCTGAGATCCCGTTCAATATAATCCGGAATCTTTCCAGCAAAATGTTTCTTGTTGATCTCCTTTTCTATGGCGGATTTTTTTTCTTTCATGCCGGCGTGTTTGTAGCATTTTCCAAGCAGGGTCAGGTAATGAAGATCATAATTTTTATTCAGGTCGCTGAATCCGGGCCGCTTTTTTATGTCCAGCAGAAGAGAAATGGCCGCCTTATACTTTCTGGCATGGTATAAGTTCATTGCGTTTGCAAATGCTTTGCCGAATTCGATAGTTCGTCTTTCGGATTCACTCCGTTTGAAGCCGTCACGTTTTTTGTCAGCCGCTTCGTGTTTTTTGAAAGATTCCCGGTGACCGGGTTCTTTCTTTTCAGTTCGCATGGCTAAGACAGGTTTATCCATATCCGTTTCGGTCCTGGATGCTGCTCTGGCCTTGAAATTCTTTTCTGTATATCCGCGTTCTTCGGCAAACGATTTTTTCTTTACAGAGCCGACGCCGCCCTTTGCTTTTGCGATGTCTGGCTCTGAGGATTCTTCGTATTCGGACAATACAGCAACGATCTCATCTTTCTTGTTTTTGCCGCCTGTGGTACCGGAGGGCTTTCGGATATGTTCTGACAGACGTTTTTCTGCTTTGGATTTTTCGTTGAACGCAGTCGTTTTTGTGGCTTTTTTCTTTTGCGGAGACGTGTCCGCTGCCGTGAGTGCTCTGCCTGGCACCGTATCTGCACGGCCGTCTTTGGATGCTTTCTTTCTTACCCCCGTGCTGTTCGAATCCATTTTCAGTCTCTTTAACGGGGTGCGGAGCTTCGTATGAGTACGTGCTCTCGGCTGTCCATTGGTTTCGGCTGATTCTATTGTCTTTGAGGATTTGACGCCTTTGTTCGCTTTACCCGATGATGGTACAAGCGGTTCTTTCGTTTCTTTATCCTGAGTAACAGCATCTGAAAGATCTTTGTTAAGAGCAGGCATATCTTTTTCCTCACGCTGCTTCAATTTGTCGGATTCTTTGAGCATTGCCACGTTTTTACTGTCCGTGCCCTTTTCTCTGTTTGCAGAAAAATCAACCGTACACACATACAGAAGCAGTCCGGTGAACCCGACCAGAAAAACCGCTGCCGCAGCCTTGTACCGGACGGTCATTTGTGTAACAGAATTTTCACGGACTTGACGGTTGGCAGCGGAAAGGATATTTTGGAGACATTGATCGGAAGGACCGTTGAATTCAGCTTTCCGGTAACAGTCCAGAGTGCTTTCCAGCTCCTGATATTCTTTCATGCAGGAAGGGCAGCTGTTGAGGTGTTCCTGGATCCGCGAAGCTTCGACAGCATTTAATTCGCCGTATTGTAGATCAATCATCAGGTTTCGAATTTTTTCGCATTTCATGTTACGTCACCTTTGAGCCGGTTTTCCAGAGACAGGCGAAGCGATTGCACCGCATATCTCAGTCGGCTTTTGATCGTGTTTTCCGGACAGCCGGCGATTTTTGCAATCTCGGCAATGGTTGCTCCGGATTCTTCCTTGAGCAGAAAGGCTTCCTTTTGTTCAGGCGGAAGCTTGTTAACCGCTTCAAGGATAATCGCGCGGGTTTCCGACCGTTCTATATTATCTGACGGAGAATGTGTCTCCGGGTGTTTAAAATTTTCAACAATTTCCTTGTCCAGATCTTTTTCCAGAATTCGGCTCTTTTTTCTGTGGCGGTCAATACAGCAGTTTCTGGCCACAGTAAAGAAATACGTGCTGAACCTGGAATCGCCCTTAAAATTGTGCAGGCCTTTGATAATCTTTATAAAGACTTCCTGGAGAAGGTCTTCCGCTTCTGAATGATTATTGCAAAACCCCAGAATAAATCGAAAAATTCCGTTTTTATACCGGTTCAGCAGGATTTCAAACGCATTGCTGTCTCCATCAAGGTACTGCTGAATAAGAGTATTATCGTCAACGCTGTTCAAGCCGACACTCCGCAATAGAAAACAATAAACGAAAAGGTTATTATATACGATTATTTGTGCCAGTCAAATGCAATTTATTCCCAACCTCTTCCTGTACAAACCGGTTACCACAACAGCAAATCTCTGTTTTCTGAATCAGAAATTGATTATTTTGCTTGACATTGGAAGGAAAAAAAATACGATGTAACTTTCAAATGTGCCCAGGTGGTGGAACTGGCAGACACGCTACGTTGAGGGCGTAGTGAGGGCAACCTCATGCGAGTTCGAATCTCGCCCTGGGCACCATTTCTATTCCTGATATTCTACTTCCGGATAAACGTAACAAACTCTTATCAGCGTATTTTCCACTGCATCCGGAACACTGTATGAACTGCGAGATACGGGCTCTCGGGTCCTGTAAGGAGTTGGTGATGATCAATCGAATACTGCTGACGGCTGCGTTGTGTATCAGCCTTTTTTTCAGTTCACGAAACAGCTGGACTCTGGACGTCGATGGATTTCCCGGCGCAAGTCTGAAAACCTGGGTCGATCAGACCTGGTACAGAATCAGCGACTGGACCGGGCATATGGATGGACGCAACGGATTGCTCAACCGCTTTGATCCAGGCATGGATGACGAGTACCGCCTGGATGAACGCAGCTATTCCTACTCCCTCAGAGATGATTACGTCTGGCATAATCAGCTGGACCGAGGTATCCGGACCTGGGCCGGATCCATCAATACCCTGTACTTCTTTCATCTGCTGGACTTCAGGCACAGCTTTTTCATAAAAAAAGAAAAGCTGGACCTGACCCTTGCATTTCACCGGGAACATTCTCGGGAAGCGAACCGGGATCGTGCGGAAATCAAGCTCTCGGGCAGAAACCTCGGACGATTGAAGTTCAGCCCGTTCTTTTCCTTTTCACCCAAGACCGAAAAAGATGACATTGATTTTGAATTCGGAACCGGATGCGAAGCCGGTCTGTTCCGTATTAACGGATCCATTGTGTACCTGGATGTGCTCAGCGACGTCGTCTTCCAGACCAATGGCGTAAAAGACTATATCAGCACCGAAAAACGGGATTTTCTCCGCCCGTGGGTGGGATTCCGGGGTATGATCGAAACAGCAGATCCGAACGCATTTATGCGCGGAGAACTCTTCTGCGGTCTTACAACTTCTTATCGATTCAGGGTTACGGACACCAGCAACGCTCTACAGGAGTATTCGCAGTCCGGCCGAGCCTGGTACAGCGGTGCACTCGTGGAGCTGCTTCCCAAACCCTGTATTCGCGTGGGAGTAACCGCAAAAGGCATCTACAGCGTGGAAGACCGATGGTACACAACCCCTTCAGCCACCCGTGCATCCTACCACATCAAAGAACCGACCATTGCCCTGGGCACATACGTGATGTGGCAGGTTCTGAAAAGGCTGTACATGGAAAACCGCTTTGATTTTATTACCCGGGACGAGCAGCGCACCTTTTTTGAACAGTCGGGCAGGAACGTGGATGGAGATGATAAAGAATATATTTTTTCCACGTTCTCCTACTACAGCGTAAATCCCAGACTGAATGTGATCGGCGGTTATATATTTGATTCAAGGCATTCTGAAATTCCGCACAACCCGTCCCTGGAACGGAATAACCATCGACTGAAGACGGGATGTGAATATGATTTCAGTAAAAAAGCCAAGCTGGTATTCAGCATGAACTTTGATCTGGATTTCGGCGGCCGGTATGACGGTGCAGCCATCCAGTTTATCGGTACATGGTAACGCGGATCAGGATACTTCTCTTTCACCTATGAAAATACTTTACATTTCATCCAAAAAACGGTGGGGTGGTGTTGTTCAGTGGATGCATACCACAGCACTGGAACTTCAGAACAGAGGCCATCAGATCTGAATCATCAGTCATCCGGATTCACAGCTGAAAGCCGAAGCGGATCCCGGTTTGAAAATCATACCTCGAAGACTCGGATTCCATTACAATCCAATATCCATTCTTTATGTCCTTAAACTGATAAAAAATATAGAATAGATCTTGTATTGACAAATATACAGAAGGAAGTGATCTTCGGTGGAATTGGAGCAAGACTCGGAGGCGCTGCAAGTATCCGTCGTGTCGGAAATCAGTTTGACTTTGATGATACATTCAGAATAAGAATGCACCAGAAACACCTGGTTGATCTGAACATCGTTCCGTGCAGAACTATGGTAAGCGAGATCCTTGGACGTACCCCATGGATGAAAGAGCAGGACTTCCGCGTCGTATACAACGGGAAACCCGTCCAGAACTTCACACCTGAAGAGATTGCATTACAGCGAAAAAAATGGGCTGTTCCTGAAGGCAGATTAATCATCGGAACAACCTCACAGCTGAGTGATGTCAAGCGGATTGATGGTATCATTCGTATCTTTGCAGAACTCTGCAGGGATTGCCCGAACCTCTACCTTGTCATAACAGGCCAGGGCAGGGAGGAAGAAAACCTGAAAAACCTTGCCAGGGAACTGGGAATATATGAACGAGTCCGATTTCCGGGATTCACCCGTACACCCATGCCCAGTGCAGCAGGATATGATATTGCCGTCTTTAATTCCAGATATGAAGGATTCCCCAACAGTGTGGTCGAGTTCATGGCTGCCGGCTGCCCGGTGATATCCACACAGGTAAACGGTATTGATGAGATCATTGAACACGACCGGAACGGCCTGCTTGTTGAGTCCGGGGATGAAGATGCCTTTACAGCCAACCTTCGGATGCTGATTTCGAATCCGGGAAAAAGGAAGGCCTTGTCAGAAAAGGCCCTACAAACCGTACAAGACCGTTTCAGCCAGGAAAAAATGATCCAGAACGTGGAACGGGCTTTTCAAGAAATCATCACAACGAAAAAAAGAAAGTAAAACGGACTGCTTCAATAACCGCAAGACTGATAACCACGAAAGTCACGAAAAGCACGAAAAAACTGCTTAAAAACTTATTTTACCACGGAGGCAGAGATCTGATTATGAAAGGATTGGTCAGACAAGGTGGCGACGCTTCGGAACGCCTTTAACCTGAGCCCCGGTCAAAGGAAATATATTCCATATGTTTAGCTCGGTTGAGGGCAGGTTTTCGGCGCGGCGGTTGCCGCCTGCTGCAAGCGCCGTGACGGAAAGCCGCGTCGGATAATGGGCGCCCCGTTATCGGACGCGCCGAAACCGAGCGACTTTGATCCGGGGCGAGGGATGCTCTTGCAAACGTCTGAGAAGAGTGGGCGGGGCACTTAATTAATAAAATAATGAACGTCGACCCAAGATCTTGAATCAAATCCACACGTCTTTCGAGTGCTCATTGACGGCTCGGGGATGCGCTTTGGAAAAGCGTTCGAACTCATCTTCCGGACGTTTGATCGCGCCGGTCAGTATCGGGTCGTCTGTTTCACGCATCCAACCCTCAAGTCTTTCCTTCAACGCCTGCGCGATCGTCTGATGATCAGGGTCGATAATGAGATTATTCATCTCGTGCGGATCATCGTGCAGGTCATAGAGTTCGTACTTCGGCTTCTCTGAAAAGTAGAAATCCTCCGTGCCCGCTTCGATTCTTCCGTTGCCGCAGGTAATGCAATCGGAGCGTCTCCCCGTATTGAAGTTGCGGATAAGCTTGAAGCGCTCCGTACGCATAGCCCGCATCAGGTTTTTGGGGTAGCTGTTCTCCTCGCTGAAAACCTCATCGCGAACAGCGTCGCGGGTTCCATTGATCAGTGGCAACAGAGATATCCCCTGAGCGGGTGCGCTGCCCGGTGAGCCACAAATATCGAGTATGGTAGGAAGTACGTCTACATGGCTGCTCAATCCCGACACCACGGTTCCCGGCTTAATCCGGCCCGGGAAACGCATCAGTAATGCTGTGTGCGTACCCATGTCGTAGAGCGTACCTTTTGCCCGAGGAAAGTCAATACCGTGGTCGGTTGTAAAGACCACCAGCGTATCTTCATCGAATCCATTGTCGCGCAATGTTTTGAGTATCGTCCCGACCCCCCGGTCCATGTTTGTCACATCGCCGGTAAAGCCACTCAGATCCTTCCTCAGCCCCGGCGTATCCATCCATCCGGGCAACATCTCCAGTTCATCCTCTGCAACCCCGCGCTCACACATCAGGTCATATCCATAATCCCCCGAGATCTGGAATTGATTTCGGTGTACGCTGTAAGTACCAATCCGCAGGTAAAAGGGTCGTTGCTCTGTACCTGCATCCCGCTGCGCCGCAAGCATACCCAACAGATCGGTAGTCTGATCAGCCACGAAATCGGTATTGTAGTTGCTACCGGTAATGAAACGCGAATGGGAGATTTCGAATTTTAAATCCGCGGCCGACCTTTTCTCGTGCTGGAAGCCAACGAGACAGGTGAGATACCCGGCGTTCTTAAATATCTCTGCATCAGTCAATGTCTCTTCAGGAAGATCCCAGCCGAGATTGACCAGCCCCATCAGTCCATTCGTGTGCGGATACTGGCCGGTAATAATGCTGCCTCGGGCGGGTGAACAGAACGGAGAGGTGCAGAAATTATGCTCAAATCGGACACCTTCTTCAGCAAGCTGATCGAGGTTGGGAGAGTTGACGTGGTATCCGCATGATCCAAGGTATGTACCAAGGTCATGAACGACAATAACAACCACGTTGGGCGATCTTCTGTTTGAGCCGGTTTTCATTCAGGTTTGCTTTCAAGGAAAAGTTTTTTTTCAACATACGCATCCTATTCAAGATATGCGGGGTGTCAATTTAGAATCTTACCGCAATCTCAATTTCACGCCAAACTTGTATTGGAACTTTCACCAAGCCAATCCACCAGGTAAAAACAATAGGAAGTTAAATTCTCATAACGCACATAGTCTATCCCAAATTTGCGAGTTTTCAAGGAAATATTGGGGTAAATCGGGCATACCCTCCCTTTCCCATCCTTCCGGCATGCCGGAAGGATGGGAAAGGAGCATTTTCAGTTGTTATGATCTATTATCCGGAGTTTTTTACTCAAATTAACCCAAATCAGCACAAACCTCTCCCGGGTTCCTTCAGAGGCGAGGGACTATGGCAAATGTTAAGCTCTTTCAGGCATCTCAGGATCAATAAAACCTACCGCAAAAATGCTCAGAAGACGCAAAAACTGCTGACACGATTGGAATTCAACAGAAATTATATTGTGACTATAAAATACTCTTCCACTGTCAGCCTCATTTCATAAAAATCCTGCTTCCACCGTTTAGTACTCTATTCCAAGAGATTAATACTACAACGCCAGATTCGCACCAAAGCATTTGGGTATATCACTGATG
>CAZGEP010000125.1:0-14727 GCA_964524955.1 uncultured Planctomycetota bacterium
GCTGGAGCGTTTCCAGACGGTCTTGTTCGGAAAGAAGCCGCAGGAAGCGGATTATACAGCCGAACGGTATTTCAGTGCAATCCGTGGGCTGGATCTGCAGCCGGACGGAAAAGGGTTGGACTTTTTTACGGAAGAGAGCTGCGAAGATGTACAGGCCATTGAATCCGAAGGAGTGGATTTGCAGAGTGAAAAACTCGTGACTCTCTGTCCCGGAGCCGGGCGCAAAACCAAACAGTGGCCCAAGGAGTATTTTGCCACACTCACGGAGCTGCTTGTTGATGAAGGTTTTTCCGTGGTCCTGGCCGGTTCTGCCGAAGAACGGGAGCTCTGTGAGCATATATCCCAACTCTCCGGATGCAATGTACCGGTTGTTGCCGGAACGCTTACGCTCCAGAGGACCGGAATCCTTCTGTCGCATTCACATGCCGCGGTCTGCAATGACTCCGGGCTGATGCATTTGAGTACGGCCGTGGATACACCGGTTGCTGCGATTTTCGGCTCCACTGCCCGGGAGTTGGGTTTCTTTCCTTACCAGGCAAGGGCTGAAGTCCTTGAGAGCGATCTGCCGTGCAGGCCCTGCACCCGCCATGGAAAACAGGCCTGTCCGCTCGGTCACTTCAAATGCATGAAAGATATCACACCGGTTATGGTGCTGGAAGCCGTGCAGCGGCTTTTGGGGATTTCCGAAAATGGTTGATATTTCTCTGTACCCGTCATATAATAAATTTTCACCTTATTTCTCGGTTTACATCTATGCCATTCTTTCGTCGTGTTCCACGTCTGAGTAAACCCTTTGTAAAAGCGGCCATCCTGGATGCTGCTGCCATGGGTATTCTGCTGGGAGCCATCAATCCGTTTGCCGGTGTGATTACACGGAGACTTGGGGCTGGCCCGTTTCTGCTTGGTTTCTTGTCCATTGCTCCTTTTATCGGGTTTCTTTCTGCGGGTCTGATTTCCCGGATGATGTATCGGGTCCAATGGGGACGGTTCATGGCAGTGCTGCGTATTCTCAGCCGTCTGCCCCTGCTTGCCATGACAGCGGTCAGCGGTCCGGTTTTATTTGTGGGTATTCTTGCATGCCTTCAGATTCTCACCAACTGGTCCAAAGTGCTTTTTGGTTCCATGACTCAGTCGCATGTCTACGGCAAGGCACGGCCGTCCTATCTGAAGTGGGTACGCATTACCATGTTGCTTACATCTGTTCCATGCGCATTTGCGGTCGGGTTGTTTCTGGATGAAAAGCCGAGTCTATTTCGAATGGTCTTTCCTGCGGTTGCGTTTCTGAGCATGGTTATGTCTTTGTATTTTTTTAAGGTTCCCAGCCGAAATGCAGAAAGGAAGGTTCAGACCTCCCGGTACGGACTTCTGGAGGAATTGTCCATCCTGAAAAAAGACAGGCGGTTTCTCTTTTTCATGCTGGCCTTCTTTGTCGGCACCTTTGCAGAAAAGATTGTCGTTCCGATTAACCCCATCTATTTTGTGGATGTGCTGGATTTGAAGTATTCGGAAGTCGGCCTGGCTCAGGGGATTGTCGGTCCGCTGTTATCCGTGGCTGGATATTTTTTCTGGGGAAATCTTCTTGAAAAGTTCCGTCCAATTACCATACTCATTATCTGTATGCTGCTTAAGGCTGTCCGACCAGTCCTTTGGGCATTGGCAGGATTGGAGGGAATGCCGACGGTCGGTTTGATTACTGCCGGTGCCGCGGTTTTTAATTTCATGATTGCAGGGCTGGAGATTTCCATCCTGCTCTCCGTGCTTCGACGAAGCGAAGGCCGGGCTGCTCCCATGTATCTGGGTATTCATTATTTCTTCCTCGGGGTGCGTGGACTGCTAGGGCCGATGCTTGGCGTGGCCATATATCAGACCGGTCTTGAAATTCGGTTTATCTACTGGATGGTTGCAGCCATTGTCCTGGTCGGCACTGTGGTTATTTACATCTTTTCGTTGTGGGAGAAAAATCGGACAGCAGACACCGATAAATACACGTAGACCTATTTGAGGAGGTATGAAATGGATTGTCTTACCCCCAATCCTGAACTGTATAATGTTCCGTTTACTGTTGATGAATTTAACGGCATGCCGTATCGGCTGCTTGGCCAGTCCGGGTTGCGAGTTTCCAATGTAGGCCTTGGAACCTGGAAGATGGGATTCCCGGAAACCGGTGACGGCTCCCGTGTGGATGAAAAAACCGCGTATCAGATATTTGACAGGGCGCTTGAATTGGGCGTGACGTTTTGGGATACAGCCAACCGGTACAATGGGGCCTCCGGAAATGCCGAGCGTCTGATCGGCAGGTGGCTGGTGAAAAATCCGGACCAGCGCCGCAATATAGTTATTGCGACCAAATGTTTCGGAGGTATGGACGGTATCAGCCCCAATCACAGCCGGCTTTCGCGAACCAATATCCTGGAGTCTGTTTATGCCAGCCTGGATCGGCTGCAGGTGGACTGTGTTGATGTGCTGTACTTTCACAGCTTTGACGGGGATGCGCCCATACAGGAAAGCCTGAGTGCGATTGAGGATCTGGTTTCGCGGGATCTGATCCGGTATTTTGCCGTATCCAACTTCACGGTCAATCAGCTTCACCAGTATATGGCTGCGGAGAATCACTTTTCCAGTCGCTGCCGTATAACCGCAGTGCAGAATTACTTTGAGATTCTGAACGGAGAAAAGCAGGATGTCGAAGGCGTACTGGAGTACTGTGCACAGAAAAAGATATCCTTTGTCGCCTACAGTCCACTGGCCGGCGGCCTGCTGACAGACCGCTATCTGGATCCGTCCGGCGCATCCAAAGGAGACCGGCTGGTGGATGAAAACCGACTGAATCAGGCCGCATCTCCGGAGGCCATGGAAAAACTCAAGGCACTCAATCAGCTGGCCGTTAAGTCCGGTCTTTCCCTGAGTCAGCTTTGCCTGGCATATACGCTGACGCTTCCGGGCATGGGACCGCTGATTCCCTCAGCATCGAATGTAACCCAACTTGAATCCAATGCTGCAGCCGGAACGATTGAACTGACCGATGAACAGATCACCGCAGTAAAAACCATTCTCAACGGAAACCGCAGGGAGACGGATTAATGGAAAAACGACCGAACCTTCTGATATTCATGACCGATCAGCAACGGGGCGGCACCGTGATCCGGGATGACCGCAACAAAGCCTTGACTCCCAACCTGGATCGTTTTTCCGGCGACAGCGTTACCTTTACCAGTACCTACTGTCCCTCACCACACTGCTGCCCGTCGCGGGCAACCTTTATGAGCGGACTCTATCCCTCCCAGCACGGTGTCTGGAATAATGTGAATGTGGGCAACACCCTGTCGCGAGGACTCTTTGACGGAGTCCGGTTGTGGAGTGAGGACCTGCGTGATGCAGGATACCGCATGGACTACTCAGGCAAATGGCATGTCAGTGATTATGAAGGACCGGCTGAACGGGGATGGAATGAACATAACGTTACTGCGTGTCCGCGAAACAAACGTGAGAACCGCCCGGACAACCATGAGTGGTGTCGGTACATGGACGACCGGTTTTACAGCAAACCAGGAGAACCAAGAAAGCCTGCAACTCTTCCCCGGACCGGATATTTTACATACCGGCACTACGCAGACAGTGAGCATCCGTTTGGCGATCAGAACGTTGTGGATGCTGCACTGGAGTTGATCCGGAACCGGAAGTCTGATACGGCACCGTGGTGTCAGTTCGTTGGGACACTCGGGCCGCACGATCCGTATCTGCCGCCCAAACGGTTTCTGGATATGTACAGCCTGGATGACATCCAGCTGCCGCCGAGTTTCTCAGACGAGATGGCGGACAAGCCCGGCTTTTACCGACGTACGCGGGATATCTTCGGTGACCTGAGCGAGGAAGAACATCGCAGGTCGATTCTGCATTATCTGGCCTTTTGCAGTTACGAAGATTACCTCTTCGGTCAGATCCTTGATGAACTGGATGCAGCCGGAGACCTGGACAATACCATCGTGATCTACACCTCAGACCATGGTGATTACATGGCCGACCACAAACTCTGGTGTAAGGGTGTTCCCTGCTTCAAGGGGGCCTGCCACATACCGCTGATGGTTCGCTGGCCCGGGAAAATCAACGACCCCGGCCGGACGTGTGATGCATTTGTCTCCCTGGCCGATTTCGCTCCTACCTTTCTGGAAGCCGCTGGCGTGGCCGTTGACCGCGAGTTTGCCGGAATCAGCCTGATGCCCCTGCTTCGAAACGAAGAGCCAAAGGACTGGCGCGATACCATGTATACCCAGACCAACGGCAATGAACTCTATGCGATCCAGCGCGGGGTCTTTGACCGGGAATGGAAGTACGTCTACAACGGATTTGATTACGACGAACTCTATGATCTGAAAAACGATCCCGAAGAAACCGTAAATCTTGCTGACCGACCTGAATACAGGGATCGGGTGAATGCAATGTGTGCAAAGATGTGGGATTTTGTGCATGATCATGACGACACCTGTATCAATCCGTATATCATGGTTCGCTTTGCACCGGTCGGGCCCGGTGTTGCGCAAAGCTCGGCAGAACGGGCTAAGATACAGTAAAGAGTCACGAGTGAAGGAAAGATAAGGATATATAAAACGAGATTATCACTGCACCGCAGCGAGAAACGGAGGAAATAACGGTGAGTCACTACAAACCCAACATTATACTAATCGTTACAGACAATGGGCTTGTGAAATCGCTGAGCAGGCCGTGTATTTTATCTTGACAAACCGCACGTCATGGATATATATTTGGAAGTGTTCTGTGTGACATGAGATATTAATTTCCTATTTAAATGGAGAGGTGTTGTATGAAGATTTTGTATGAGTTTATCCCAAAACTTAATTTTGTCGAAGCCGCAGAGAAGGTTGTGGATCTGATTGATGGGTTTAATATTACGGACAGCGCCAGCGGAATCCCTGCTCCCAGCGGTACAGCCTGCGCCTGTGTGCTCAAGAACAAGTATCCGGACAAGATGACCATCCCGATGCTGATTTCCAACTACAAGGGCCCGATAGAACTGGGTGCCGCAGCACTTGCTGCTGAAGCCATGGGTGTGGACGGCCTGCTTCCGGATCCCGGCGATGCTCCGAAATACGGTAACCTGATTCAGACCAAGGCCGATGGGAGCTGTGAGATGATCTCCGATCCGGACGCGATTCTTGAATACCGTCGTTCAACCGGGCCTGCTGAAGGTGTCAGGGACTACCTCAGAGAGAATGTAAAAATTGAGAAGACCCAGCTGGGCTGCCTGTTGACCGCACGCGTACCCGCTGAAGCCGCGATTGAGCGGATTAAAGATGCCTGGGATTTTGGTTTCTTCCTCAGACTGGAAGAGTCAACCGTTCCCAAGCTTAAAGAGATCGGCGCTGAATGCAAGAAGCTGGGCAAGCCTCTCTATCCGTACCTGGTTGTCAGCACACCCAAGAATCAGAAGATTCTCGATCGTATCGGCTGGCCGGCCAGTGCAAACATGGATAACGTCGAAGATATGGTCAAAGAACTTGAAGGACACGTCACCGGCGTGATTGCAACCTGCCTCGGGTTTGTGTCTTCGGACATCGAACTGCTGAATAAGCTTCAGCCGTACAGAGGTTAGGTTCCTTCAGGAGCGATCCTTTAAATACAAAAAGCCTTCCGTAAGACATATGCGGAAGGCTTTTTGTGTTTTGAGCTGTTAATTCTCCCACTCTTCAATCGCCTGAATAAACTTCTTAGCGTACTGTTTTGCTTTATATGCGCCCATACCGTTGACTTCGAGGAGTTCATCCCGGTTCCTGGGTTTGAGCCGGGCCATGTCGCGCAGTGATTTGTCGCTGAAAATGAGGTATGCCGGCTGTGTAATCTGCACCAAACTCTTCTTTCAGGCGGACTACGCAGGATAGAATTTTCTGACTTGTGACCAGGGCATCTTCCAGGTTTTCCTTTTCATTGTTGCAGATGTCGCAGGCACCGCAGTTGTCGTTTTCATAGCTCTCGCCGAAATAGTCAAGGATCTGCCTGTGGCGGCACATGACTCCGGTGCTGTATCCGTATATGTCGCTGAGTTTTCTGGATGCAACCTGCCGGGCATCGGGTGGCATATCACGCATCAGGTGATTCCAGATATGGTAATCGCCGCCGGAATAAAAGAGCGTACAGTCTGCCTCCAGGCCGTCTCTGCCGGCCCGGCCGCTCTCCTGTTGATAATGTTCCAGAGACTTGGGCATGGCAGCGTGGATTACATACCGGACATTGGACTTGTCAATCCCCATGCCGAATGCAACGGTGGCTACTATGATCTCCACGTCTTCCCGAATAAAGGCGTCCTGATGTTTTTTCCGCTTTTGATCGTCCATGCCCGCATGATAGGGGAGTGCCCGGTAGCCCCTGGCCAGCAGTTGGGCAGCAAGGGTTTCTGTGTCCGCCCGTTTGATGGTGTAGATGATGCCGGATTCGTTCTTGTGACGGCTGACAATCTCTTCGACTTGCCTGATCAGATCAACCCGCTGCTCACTTCGGAAAATGAGATTGGGACGGTCGAAAGAACCGACCAGTGTTTTTGCGTTGATCAGTTCCAGCTGAACAGCAATGTCCTGGCGAACCTGTTCAGTGGCAGTGGCGGTAAAGGCATGAACTGATTTGTCTGGAAACTCCTGTTTGAGGATTTTCAACTGCCGGTATTCGGGGCGGAAGTCATGGCCCCACATACTGACGCAGTGCGCCTCGTCAATGACAAAGTATGCAACCGGTGTTGTTTTGAGAAATTCCATGAAGTCGGGCATGACCAGACGTTCAGGCGATACATATACCAGTTTGGCCTTGCCGGATTTTAACTGATTGTAGACATCCCGTTTTTCCAGATTGTCCAGGCTGCTGTCCAGGCGTACAGCGGAAATCCCAACCTGATTGAGTGCATCCACCTGGTCCTTCATCAGAGAGATAAGCGGCGAAATGACCACCGCCATGCCTTCCATATTCATGACCGGTGCCTGAAAGCAGAGAGATTTTCCTCCGCCGGTGGGCAGGATCACAATGGAGTCCTGTCCAGAAAGAATGGCGTCCATGGCCTCTTTCTGAAGAGGTCGGAAACTGTCAAACCCCCAGATTGTTTTGATTGTAGATTGGATGGTCATGGCTGTTCGAGTAAACGCTTTTCAAGAATTGTCTGAAGTGTACGCCGGCCGTCGAGTATGCAATGGATATACACGTCTTTGCCTGTTATTTGATAAATAATGCGATAGGGTTTAAAATGAATTTCCCTGTAGTCATAAACATCAATTCGTTCAAGTTCAGGCGGAACATGTCCTTTTTTGGGAAGATGTGAGAGAAACATGCATTTTTCTTTTAGTTTCGAATAGACATGTGCGGCTTTCTTTGATGAGTCCGCACTGGCGATATACTCAAAAATGCTTAGGATATCCTGTTCAGCATCATGAATAATATAAACATTATACTTCATCAATCTTCCCGGAGCGAATCTTGATGTCAATGTCTTTGAACGCTTTCTGGATGGGTTTAAGCTTACCGTCAGATAAGTTTTTGCGACTTAATGCAAGGATTTTCAGTATTGTCAAACTGTCCATTTGTTCTTCGTAGGCTTTGACATCCTGAAGAATGACCTTTGCTTCACCGTTCTGGGTGATCAGCATGGTTTTATGATTATCCACGACATCCCGAACAACTTCGGATGCATGTGCCTTAAAGTAGCTGATCGGTTTTACAGATTCGCTGTATTTCATATATTTCTCCTTATCAGGACTGTGACTATATTATAGACCAAATTCAGGTTGTGTCAACAAGAAAACGATTGCATTGTTACACCGAACTGTATATTATTATCCAATCGCAGTATTCCTCTGTTAAAAATATGTATATATCGGAGAAACCAATGGCAAAGAAGAAAAAGAAGAAAGCCCGTAAAACCTCTCGAACCAGAAAGCCTGAAGGGATGAGCCTTGAGCAGTGGCAGACTGCGCTCAGGAGGGAATTCGGCAGGGAACAGGATTTCAAACTGACGAATCAGGGCGATCATCCGGTGTTTTCCGAGTTCACGGTTCATAATCCCAAAAGCAACGGGGAATACCGCGTTGCCATTCGAGGACGAAATCCAGGGGATAATTTCTGCTCATGTCCTGACTTTTCAGTTAACACGCTTGGAACCTGTAAGCATATTGAGTTTACAATTGCAAGACTGGAGAGGAAACGAGGAGGAAAGAAAAAACTGGATGCAGGTTATCATCCACCATTTTCTGAAATATATTTGCGATATGGCGGCAAGCGCGAGATTGCTTTTCGGCCCGGCGCAGAGTGTCCTGTTGAAATTAAGCGGTTTGCCAGCCGTTATTTTAATAAAGATGGTATCCTTTCAGGTGACGGCTACTCAAAATTCGATCAATTTCTCAAGGGGCTGGAAAAGAAAAGAAACGGTCATACCATCCGCTGCTATCCTGATTCACTTGAATTTGTTGCGCAGGTTAGAGACCAGGCACGCTTGAATCAATCGATTCAAAAGGCTTTTCCGAAAGGGGAAAATAGTACGGCGTTCAAGAAACTGTTGAAGATTTCCCTGTACCCCTATCAGCGGCGCGGATCGCTTTTTGCCGCGCAGGCGGGCAGGAGTCTGATCGCTGATGACATGGGACTGGGAAAGACGATTCAGGCAATCGCCGCGTCGGAGATTCTGGCTCAGCACGCAGGCGTGGAAAAGGTGCTGGTTGTGTCGCCCACTTCCCTGAAACATCAATGGCGAATGGAAGTGGAACGGTTTACGAATCGAAAAGCTGAGGTGGTTGAGGGAGGAATAGCGCAGCGGAAGGATATGTACCTTGGCAGTGACGCGTTTTACCTGATGACCAATTACGATGTGATTCACCGGGACTTACCGGCGATTCAAACATGGAACCCTGACCTGATTATTCTGGACGAAGCCCAGCGGATTAAGAACTGGAAAACAAAGACCGCTCAGAGTGTAAAAAGACTGAACTCCAAATACTGCATTGTCCTGACCGGAACACCGCTTGAGAACCGACTCGAAGAGCTTCATTCGATTGTTGAGTTTGTGGACATGCACCGCCTGGGGCCACTGTTTAAATACCTTCATGAACATCAACTTCTGGATGATGGCGGAAAGGTGGTCGGGTATCGGAATTTGAAGAAAATCGGAAGAACATTGGAGCCTGTACTTCTTCGGCGGACCAAGGATGAAGTGTTAAAGGAATTGCCGGAACGGCTTGAGAAACGGTTTTTCGTGTCCATGACCGAAGAACAGATGAACTATCATGAAGAAAACAGGGTTATTGTGGCGAGAATTGTTATGAAGTGGCGCAGACAGGGATTTTTGACCGACAGCGACCAGCGGCGGCTGACCTGTGCGCTTCAGAACATGCGAATGTCCTGTAACAGCACATGGCTGCTGGACCAGAAAACGGACTTCGGGTATAAGGTGGATGAATTGATGCAGCTGTTGGATGAGATGCTGGAAGATCAAAACGCAAAAGTGGTTGTTTTCAGTCAGTGGTTTCGAACGCATGAGCTGATTACCACAAGACTCAATACGAAGAATCACCCGTATATTCTCTTTCACGGCGGCGTGCCTTCAAAAAAGCGGAAAGACCTGATCAGCCGTTTTAAGGAAGATTTGAAATGTCGTGTTTTTCTGTCTACGGATGCAGGCGGAGTTGGCCTGAACCTCCAGAACGCATCCGCGGTTGTAAACATGGATTTGCCATGGAATCCAGCTGTGCTTGAACAGCGAATCGGACGTGTTCATCGGCTGGGGCAGAAAAGGCCGGTTCGGGTGGTGAATTTTGTGGCCAAAGGTACGATCGAAGAAGGGATGCTGTCATTGCTTTCGTTTAAGAAATCCATGTTTTCCGGTGTGCTTGACGGCGGAGAAAATGAAGTTTTCCTGGGTGGTACGCGCTTAAAGAAATTTATGGATTCCGTTGACACCGTGACCGGAAGTATTCCCGAGAGCGCTCCGGTGACCGCAGAAGATGTCAGGGATGCCGGTGAAGCACGGGAAGAGGGTCCGATAACCGAATCCGCGGATGAAACGGATCCATGGAATGAGCTGATCAGCGCGGGTATGTCTTTCGTTGAGAAACTGACTGCAACACTCTCGGATACAAAAACAGCCAAAGGGCAGAAGAAAAAAACAATCGATCCTCAAGCCTTTATCCGGAAAGATCCGAAAACCGGTGAGCCGTTTCTCCGTTTTCCCATGCCCAGGCCGGAGACCATACAAAAAATCGCGGATTTGGTAAATTCGTTTGCCGGGAAGTAACGCTGTACCGGATACACTGTCACGGTGGCGGTAAGACGGGTATTTCTGCATGCTTCAGGCAGGTTTCTGTGAAGGCCGTCAATGCGTTCACATCTCCGCTGAATTGGGGTGCCTGGCGGCTCAGTTGTTCGTATTTGGAATATCCCAATGGATGCCAGGGAATCAGCCGTACCTGCACTGCGTTCGGCAGGCCTGAGAGAAACGCGACACTGTCCCTGATGTCGTCCTCCGTATGAACGCCTGGAATCAGGGGCAGGCTGATCCAGAGTCTCTCCGGAATATGTCTGTTCCAATACTGGATCGCGGAAAGGATTCGCGCATTGCCCTGGCCGGTCCATTGACGGTGTTTGTCCGGATCCATAAGTTTGAGGTCCACGATGATCAGATCTATTTCTTCCAGCACCTGAGTATGAATTTCTTCGGATGCAACCCCGGAGGTATCCAGGGCAATATGAACTCCGTGAGCGCGCAGGGAATGCGCCAGTTTGCGAATGGCCGGCCATTGCGCCAGAGGTTCGCCTCCGCTGAACGTGACCCCGCCGCCGTTTGCATAAAATGCCTGGTCGCGGAGTAGTCGATCCAGCAGATCTGGAATACGAATCTCCTGCCCCGCCAGACTGCGTGCGCCTGTCGGGCAGACTTCGGCACAGTCTCCGCATCCACGGCACAGACTCCGGCCGCATTGAGGCGGTTGGCAGGCTCCACATCCGATACAGCGTGTCTGGTCAAAGAGAATTTCCGGCTGCGGAGAAATGGATTCAGGATTCTGACACCACGTACAGGCAAGCGGACAGCCTTTGAAGAATACGGTTGTGCGAAGCCCTGGACCGTCGTGAATGGTCAGGCGCTGCACGTCGAAGATACGCGCGGTCTCATCTGTATGCATAGGTGCGAAGTTCTGTTTTTCTGAAGTATGTGAATGCGTATTCATATTGATTGTCTGTCTGCGGGTTTTCATATCGTATCAGTGTCCTGCTTCGGCGCTGGCTCGGACCCGGTCAAGAATGGTCTGCTGCAGCCCGGGTGAGAGTGTGACGAACCGGGCGCTTAAGCCGAAGATCCGTACCCACAGATGCGGGTACTGCTCTGGATTTTTCTGTGCGTCGCAAAGCTGTTCTTCCGAAAGAAAGTTCAGAGACAGCTCCATGCCCCCGGCTGCCACGTACCCGCGGAGCAGGGACACAAGCCGTTTGAGTCCTTCATCACCGGAGACAATCATTGGATCACACTCCTGAACATTGCTGATGCCTCCGGGAAACCGGCGCAGGTCAATGGCGGTGCAGGCGGTCAGGATATCGCTCAGGCTGCCGCGCGGGCCCCTGGTGGAAGGCTGCAGGGAGTGGGCCAGAGGTTCGTTCAGGCAGCGTCCGCCGGGTGTGGCCCCGGTCTTTGGGACCGCATTGAACAGCATGTTTGAGCTGACGCCGAAAATCATGGGCCAGAAAAAACCGTTGTAACAGGTGCGGTGGTCAGAGAACGAATCGGCAAAGAAGTGCGCTTCCTGGCGGACAATGCGGTTGAGTTCCGGAGAGTCCTGACCGAAACGCGGCAGCCGGTCAATGACCCGGCGGTGCAGAACATCATAGCCCTTCCAGTCCGCCTGAAGGATATTGCGCAGCTGATTAAGCGAAACCGTTTTTTCGTCAAAGAGCAGATGCCGGACCGCATACAGCGAGTTGGCAATGTCGGCGACTCCCTGAAGGGTGACCCCGCAGGGATTGTATCGGGGTTGTCCCGCGGTCAGGTCGCGGCCGTCTTCCACTCCGCCGCGGGAGAGTACGGTCAGCCAGGGCTGGGGATCGTATTCACTTTCCAGATGTTCGTCTTCACGGATGATATCAATGCCGGCCTCAATCACGGTTCGGACTTTTTGGTGATACGTCTGCATCAGCTGCTCAAAGGAGGAAAAAGACCGGGGAAGGTTGTTCCATACCTTTTTTCCGGTTACAAGACACGTGCCGCGGTTGAGTACGAGTTCCAGGATCTTATTGAGATTCAGATTAAAGCCCATGGTGCGATGGGAGCATCGTCCCGGAATCATGACCTCAACACATCCCAGCGGTGCATAGTCGCGGGCATCCTCCAGATCCACTCCGTGATGGGTCAGGGCGGGAATTGTGATGTCGTCGTTGTATATATCGGCTCTTCCAAGGCCCATTCGCATAACCCGTGCGGTCTGCTCCCAGAAGTCAGACGATGTATTGCTGTGTACGCGGACAGAAATATCGCTGGGCATACGAGTGGTTTCCATGGCCTCCAGAAAGAGAAAGGACACGGCATTGGTGCCGTCTTCTCCGTCCGGACGCAATCCGCCGATGCAGATGTTGCGGCTGGTCTGAAACGTCCAGGTCTTGATCAGAAAGGCGGCAATCAGCTGCAGAGCCTCTTTGCGATCCAGACGGCCGTCAGCCAGGTCCTTTTCATAAAAGGGCAGGAGCAGCTGATCCAGGCGCCCGAAGGATGTGGCATCTCCCGAATGATTCAGAATATCGGCGCAGTTTCCGAAGATCAGAAGCTGAAGGGCCTGGGCCAGGGTCTGCGGCGGGTGATCGCATATAAAGGTGCAGTCGCGGGCGATGTCATGCAGTTGCTGACGACGGGAGGGGGTGGACGGATGAGTCGCCTGTTTTTTGGCCAGTGCTGCGCTGTTTCGGCAGCATCCCTGCAGTCCTTCAAGAATGCGGTCCATGGCCGAAAACAGAATCTGCTCTTTGCGCGAACGGTTTTTCATGCTATCCGCAAGGCGACAGCGAAGGCCCCTGAGTCCTGTGTTCAGCAGGATACCGTAATCCGGCATGGTGTGACTGCCCACTCTTCCGTGCGGATTGGCAATGCCGAACTGCATGAGCCATGAATGCTGCTTGCGGGATTGATTCGGAATGGGGCGGACCGGGCAATTCATGCTCTCCCACTGTTCGTATACGTTCCGCGCCGATGACGGCAGAGGCCAGGACCTGTCATATCCGAATTCTTCCGGGTGTTTGGCTTTGCGGCGCCAGCTGTCCGGGTCGCTGACTCCCGGATGAATCGGATACTGGCGGAAAACAAATCCCGCAAACCGGTCCTCAGGAAGAAGGGTCGGTGGAATCTCTTCCAGACAGCGTGCAGAAATTTCGGATACTATACGGATGACCGGAGAATTGCCTTTGTTCAGGCAGACCTCGGTGGCGATAATTCCCCGCTGCCACGGTTCGGTTTCATCTTCTCCCGCCCGGACCCGACTGCACAGGCGCAGGGTCGCTTCGATGACTGTTGACGAATGTTCCGGTTGGCTGAAGCTGTTCATGATAACCTCGTATCAGGTCGGTCTGGTGAAGAAATACCTTGAAAAAACGAGTTTATTTGATAGTATAATATGTTGATATGAGAGCGTTACAAGGCTTAAAATTGATTAAATATATATGATATTGTTGAATTATGCCTGAAAAAAAGATATATTTTCCCTGGCCGAATGAACATCCGGCTGCCTGGGCCGGCGTATGGCTGGAATCGGTAGGGCGTCGTGATCTTCGGAGTATATACGTACAGCCGCATCCCCATTTCTACTGTACACACCTTATCTGGAAAGGACGGGTACGCCTGCAGACAATCAACGGGGTTGACCGTATTATAGGACCGGGCGAGCTGTTTTCCCTGTGGCCAAACATTGGCCATCGGTTTTCCCCAGTCCCTGTGAATGCCGGCAGGGAAGTGGATATGGACTGGATCCGGTTGCGCGGGCCACAGGCCAGGTCATTCATGCGGACGCTGGGAACCAGTGAGGTGGAACCCGTTTCCCGGGCGCAGGACGCGAAAGAAGCCCGAAGACTCATGCGCCGCCTGCAGCATCTGGCCCGTAATTACACGAGCAGATCGGACATGCAGTCGGTCGCTGTTCTGTATCAGCTGGCTCTTGCATGCGGATACCAGTCCGAACCACCTGAGGTCTCTCTGCCCCTGGCAGAGCGGGTGCGCAATGCCATGCAGTCTCAGCTGGAGTCCGGGATGAACGTGGAACAGTATGCCCGGTCATTCAATATTTCAAGGTCTGCGCTTTTTCTGGCGTTTAAGAAACATTTCGGCTCCAGCCCGGTCAAGGTGCTCAATGAAATCCGCCTGGAGCGCGCCCGGACACTGCTTGCAGAGACCGATCTGCCCATCAGAGACATTGCGGTTGCCTGTGGCGATACTCATCCGCTTTATTTCAGCAACCGTTTTCGCCGGGCCATGGGCAAAAGCCCGTCCGAGTACCGTGAGATATATCGGAGAGAGAGTCCGGAGTGATAACTGCTGTTTCATTTGTTTTCGTGGTTCAGGATCTCAGGCAGTTATCGATCATTTGTAAATCGGTTTTTATTCTTCCCTCGTTTCTATTTACTGCGATGTTCTCTTCAGTCGTATAAACTGCTCTGCAATCACCAGGTCTTTGGCGGCTTCTTCGGCTGTGCAGACGCATTCTCTTTCACCGCGAA
>CAZGEP010000126.1:0-14671 GCA_964524955.1 uncultured Planctomycetota bacterium
AATTGACTTTAAAACAAGCGGGCTAATGACTCACTGAAAGTAGCCACGCCCAAATTATTTTGTTCCAAACTGGATATTAAATACATATTTGATGATTTCCTCTCTGGTTTTTTCATCAATCCCGACAAATTCAACAGAAAGGGTAAACGTCCGGTCTTTTTCATTTAATTGGATGTGGACAATTCTGCCCATGGTGTTAATCTGCGGTGAATCCACTTTGAAGGAAAATCTCAATTCAATCAGGTTGCCGATTTCAATTTGATCGGTCCGGTTGTCTGACTTGGAAACAATGGATCCACCGCCACCGCTGATATTTGTCAACTGTCCAGTAAAATCGTTTTTGTCCTTGGGGATGGAAGCGGTAGAGCTTCTCAATTTATAATTCACCTGAGTTCGAGTTGGAATCCGGATATATTCCCGCATCTGTGTTCGGCTGATTTTATCAGAGTGCTGAACATAGAGCGCGCTGATGGTTCCTTCATGCAGGCCAAGTATCTCGGTCTCAAACGAATAACCGGCATCGTCATTCCGCCAGAAGTAGACTTTGAGCTTGGTGCCGGGTGAGAGTTTGATTTCATTGCCGTCCTGGGTTGGTACAGTAAGGGCCAGACGCTGTTTGTCCGAATTTAGCACGTAGCAGGGGAACGATTCGTCCGGGCTGAGCAAAATCTGAACCCGTTGATTTTCCTTGATCTCGCTGGTATGATTCAGTTTGGGCATAATGCCGATACGCAGGTTTTCTATTTTCTTGCGAAGGATGGTCAGCGCGTTCAGGAAATGGATCGTGTTGGTTTCACCGAGCTGCATTTTGGACAGGTTGTTTTTGAGTAATTTTGCGCCTCTGTCAAATACTTTCAACGATGTCAGAATCATAGGCGGGTCATCGGGGCACGACAGCTTCGTCAGTTGGCGAAGTAAATCAACCTCTTTTTCATGAAGCCGGGATTTGACAAGCAGGCGTTCAAAATCTTCATTTCGAGCTTCGCGTCTTTTCTTTTTTCTCAGATAGGAAAAAATATATGCGGATACGGAAAACACGAGAACCATTCCGGCCAGGAAAATAAAAAAGAGTATTGACTGCTGACGTGTCGCACTCTTGATATTAAAATATTCTAACACACCGTCTTTGAGGAGCATAAGCCTTTTATTAGAAAAGAAGTTCTGCAAATAATTGTACTATGGTAGCAAAAGTGGAATAAATTTCCAGAAATTTGTTTGATAAATAATGAATTATTTTCTAAAATAGATTGATGGAAGTTTGGATATAACCATGGAGATATGGAATGATGAATTTCAGGAAGGTTTCCGTGTCTATTTTGCCAATGCTTTTCTTGTGTGTGTGCATGGCGATGTATGCAGCGGAACCCAGTCCATTTCAGAAGTATATGCGATTTCAGTCAACGGTTCGTACCTTTACAGCATCTTTTGAACAGCGAAAAAATATTGAAATTCTTGATGAGCCTGTGATATCCAAGGGAACAATTGTTGTTTCCAAACCTGGAAAACTTTGGTGGAACTTTGATGCACCGGAGAAACGGCTGGTTGTCAGTGACGGGAAAAAAATATGGGACTACGATCCGGAACTGGAGACCGTTGAAATATATGATGTTTCTTCCAATCCAGATATACTGCGTGCAGTAAACACCTTCAAGCATCTGCTGGGCATTGGAGGTGAGAAAATCGTAAAGGACTACAACGTGACAACGCGTACCATAGATAAGAAGGTTTCGTTTACCCTGGTTCCTCAAATCAAGGAATTGAAGGAGCATATTGTAGAGATCGTAATTATTACGGACGACCAGTATCATTTGCTGGAGACATCCTTTACGGCTTCGGACAAAAGTAAAACGGTTCTCCGGTTTTCAAAAATGAAAGAAAATGTACGGGTGGACAAAACGCTGTTTTTATTTACACCGCCGGATGGCGTTTCTGTGGAGTACCCTCTGAAGAAAAAACGAGATATGAAAAAATGAATATTGATATTTTTAAAAAAAATAATTTTATCGTTCTGACTGTTAATGGCGATATTGATGTGACAAGCATTGATACCCTGGATCGCAAGATCAAGGAGTACTTGTTCCTTCAGGAAAAAGATGTTCTGGTTGATATTAACGGGCTGCAGTTTATCAACAGTGTCGGCATGGCTGTTATCGGATACTATGCTGTTAAGGCACAGGAGGACGATAAATATTTTGCTCTGATCAACCTCAATAAAAAGATGAGTAAATTTCTGGCCGAGAACGGGATTGAGGGGATGGTAGAAATTTATCCGGACGCGGAAACAGCGTTTCATTCCATTGAAACCGCCAAAGGGGAAAGACAGTGATTTTATGATCATTGCCGGAATTGATGAAGCGGGATATGGACCGTTTTTTGGACCGCTGGTTGTTGCGGGAACCGCTTTCAGATATTCCGGTGAAGGTGATTTGTGGGATATTCTTTCGGACACGGTTTCCCGGGCAGGCGGTAGACAGAAATCAAACAGGTTTGTTGTTGACGACAGCAAGAAGGTCTACCGTGGCAGAAACGGAAAATGTCGACTTGAACGGAGCGTCAGCGCATTTGTGGATATTCATCGGTCGGACTGCGATACGGTAAAAAATGTGTGTTGCTTTGACGATACGTTTCCTCCGCAGCCGCCATGGTATGCCCGGAACGAGGTGGTATTGCCTGAAGCCGTCGGACGCTGGGAAATGGACGCTCTTCGGTCGGATATGCACAATCGGGGGATTGCCATTCCGATAATTCAGGCATTGGTTTGTTTCGCTGAGCAGTTTAATTGCGAATTGGCGACCGGAAATAAGTCCGAATTGCTTTTTAAGCGATCGGCACGGATCCTGAAAGAAATAATACGTGTCCGACGTGACAATGAAGCGTGCATTGTAACCATGGATCGGCAGGGGGGGCGGATTTATTATCATGAACCGCTTCGAGAAACTTTTCCGGAAATGGACATTCAGCAGGTGCGGGAGACTCCTGAGATTTCCGAATACCGTGCTGGAAACATGATGACAATAATATTCAGAGTCAAAGCCGATCACTATTCTTTTTGCACAGCTCTTGCTTCCATGGTTGCCAAGTATATTCGTGAACGTTACATGGAGCAATTCAATGCATTCTGGCGATACTATATTCCAGATCTAAAATCAACAGCTGGGTATCCAGTGGATGCAGCCAGATTTTTCCGTGACATACAAACGGTTGTATCTGAGCTGGGAATTGACAAACAAATATTTATGAGAATGAAATGAGCTCTGACGAAATTAAAAACAAAAAGAATGTTATTGTCGATACAGAGGAGAGCAATGGGGACGGTGATAAAAATAAGCTGAAATCTATTGTCGAAGACCGCGCACAGGGATATCTCTTTAAGCTTCAGATCAACAAGAGCCGGATGAATCTTTTTATGACATACGCGGCAAAGGATCCAGAAAAGATCATGCCTTTCAGTGATGTGATGGATGTGCTTCAGGAAAACAAGATTGTATACGGAATCAAAAAGGATGTTATCGAGAACCTGCTGGATGAAATGAAATCAAGCGGAGGTGGTGTGCAGAATATCTGTATTGCCGAAGGGGATCCGGTGGAGCATGGCAAAGACGGTTGTCTCAGGTACCACTGCCGTCCCACACGAAAAAAACCGAATTATTCCAAAGATAATGACGGAAATATTGATTATCATTCAGCGAATATGTTTCAGAATATTCAAAAAGGTGACCTGCTGGCGGAAATGGAACTTCCTACGGAGGGGGTGCCTGGAAAAACCATTTTCGGCGAAACGGTTATGCCCAAGAGTGGCAAACCTTTGAAGGTTCTGGTCAAGGAAAATGTGCGCGTGAAAGAAGGGGAAAAAATAAAATATTATGCGGAAGCGGATGGACACCTGCTGGTCAAGGGAGTTTCCATTTCTGTACCGGAAACGTATCTGATTAATGGCAATGTTGATTACTCAACCGGTGATATCGATTTTATCGGAAATCTGGAAATCCATGGGGATGTGGTTGATGAATTCAAGATTAAGGCTCAGAAAAATATATGTGTATTCGGAACGATCGAAGCGGCATATGTTGAGGCGGGTGGTGATTTGACCGTACGGCGTGGTATTGCCGGAAAGGAAAGAGCTCGAATCAAGGTGAGTGGAACGGTGGAAGCAAACTTTATAGATGAAGCGTGGCTGGAAGCAGAGGGTGATGTACTTGCCGAGAAGGAGATTATCAACAGTCGAGTAAATACACTTGGTGCCGTAACAGTCAAGAACGGCAGCATTATCGGTGGAGAAATTACTGCGCTGGGTGGGATCCATACGCATGATCTTGGATCCGATCTGGGCGTGAAGACGTTTCTATATGCCGGAATCGACTATACATTAAAAGACAATCTGATAGCGATAAACCGGAATATCGTTCGTATTGAGAACCGGAATGAACAGATCTGCCAGAAATTAGGTCAAATGCTTGAAATGGCCCTGGAAAAAAACAAAACAGGAAACCGGGTGATGTGCGCGCTAAAAGAAGGGGTAGAAATGCTGAAATACGGCATGAAGAAACTGGGCGTGTTGGAACCTAAACGAGATGAAATTCTTGATCAATACCACTTGCCCCCTGTAGAGGAAGTACGTGTCATGAACCTCGTATTCCCTGGTTCCGTGGTTGCTATTGGAAAGTATGAAAGAGAAATCCATGATTCCTTAATTGGGCCGTTGCTTTTTTACGAAGACTTTGAGAGAAGCGCTGTTGCCTTTGAAGCGACTACGGAAAAGAATCTCTCGAAAAAAGAAAAAGAGGAACCCCACATGGAAGAGGAAAGTGAAAGGCAGCCGTGACCCCCGCACATGTAACGATTCTTCATCCATACGGCATTCATCAAACGTGCGTAATTTCTGACAAAACAATTGTCGGTCGTATCCGCAAATGTGATCTTATTATCGACGACCGAAAGGCGTCCAGGGAACACTGCATTATTTATTATGGTCCAACAGGATGGGAGCTGGAAGACTTGGACAGCCGAAATGGTACGTATGTGAACGCTATCCCTGTAAAAAAACGTGCGCTTCGCTCCGGCGACTGCATCCAGATCGGATTGACGCAGTTGATATTTCAGCTTGATGACAATGATCAGCCACGTCCGGGTGCGAAAATTACTTCGGATGGTAGCGCCGAGGATCTGCATGTGACTCAGATGTTCAGTACAGACGAAATCCTTTTTTCTGCTGCCACACCGCAAGGTGGAAATAAAAATTCATCCGGCATGCTGAGTATTCTCTACGAAATGGGAAAAATATCTGCTGCCGGCCATGATCCCGAAGATGTGCTGCGTGACGGATTGAATATTCTCCTTGATCTTCCGGATTCCGGCAGGGCGTCTGGACTTGTTTTCGAGAACAAGGAAATTACGTTGAACATGGTACGTCAAAAAAATGAACAGGGCCGACTTCATTTGAGCCGAAAGATGATCGAGCATGTTCTGGAAAAAAATACCGCAGTCACAGGAGAGGGGCGGGAGGGAGATGAAGGATATGAAAGTATTTCCGTTCCTCTGGAATCCGGCGGACAAAACCTGGGCCTTTTGTACATGGATACACTCGGCAGTGGGTATTCACGTTTTGAAATCACGACACCTGTTTTGATTACAGCGGTCGGACGTATTCTTGGCACAGTGCTCCTGAACGCAATCCAGTTCCAGAGTATTTCGCGTGAAAAAGAGGACCTGATACGACAAAAAGATCCAGAATACCGTATGGTTGGAAAATCCGCCAAGATGAAAAAAATATTCAGCTTGATTCAGGAGGTGGCGTCTGCGGATGCAACCGTATTGATTACCGGAGAGAGTGGAACCGGCAAAGAGCTTGTTGCCAGGGCCGTTCATTCCAATTCCCCAAGGAACAGTCATCCCATGGTCGTTGTGAACTGCGGTGCAATCCCCTCGACCCTGATGGAAAGCGAACTTTTTGGCCATGAAAAAGGTGCATTTACCGGAGCATCGTTCACGCATCAAGGGTGTTTTGAACGGGCACACAACAGTTCTATTTTTCTTGATGAAATTAGTGAGCTGCCTCCGGATATGCAGGTGAAACTGCTGCGCGTAATTGAAAATAAACAGTTCACCCGCGTGGGAGGAACTCGGGAAATAAAAACCGATACCCGAATTATTGCCGCTTCCAACCGGGATCTCCACCAGGCCATGCAGCAAGGACTTTTTCGCAAGGACCTGTATTTTCGTTTTCGGGTTATGGAAATTAATCTACCTCCTCTTCGTGAACGGAAAGAAGATATACCTGTGCTGGCTGAATATTTTATTGAGAAAATAACCGCAGAACATGGCAGGAAACCGATTCCGATTGAACAGAATGCCATGAAACGGCTGGAAACGTACAGCTGGCAAGGCAATATCAGGGAGTTGCGGAATGCGATTGAACGGGCTATTGTGCTGTGTGAGGGGGATGTGTTGACATCCGCAGATTTTAATTTTATCGATTCTGCGGACATGAAGAATGGTTCTGATATAGATGAGAGCGGTTTGACGCTTAAAGAGATGGAATCGCAGCATATTCGTAAGATACTTGCTCTGACCGCAGGAAACAAAACCAGGGCTGCAGAGCTCCTTGGTGTGGAGAGGAAAACACTGTATAACAAAATAAGGGCTCTGGGAATTCATGCCGAGGGAAACAATACCGGATTGTCGGGTTGACACATAACAGAACGCTTATTTCTTTTTGAAGTCCTCTGCGTGCAGATTGTATTTCTTCATCATCCGGTGGAGTACGGTTCTGCCCATTCCCATAAATCGTGCAGCATTTGTTACCGAACCGTTTGTCTGCCTCAAGGCCTCCCGGATATAGCGGATATCAAATAACTCCTGCATGGCTTGCTTGGCCTCCTGATACGTTTTGCTGAAATCAACAGAGTGCGGTGTGATCTCTGATGACGGTTCAGGACGGACTTCCGAGGGCAGATCCGAGACCGTAATTATTTTGCCGGCAGTGAGAGCGACGCATCGGTTAATGATATTTTCCAGCTCACGCACGTTCCCGGGAAAGGGGTAGTGCAACAGCGCATCAATGGCTTGGGGTGAGAATCGGACATTCTGCTGTCCATCAACCGAATGTTTATTAAGAAACAGTTGAATCAGGCCTGGAATGTCGTCTCTGCGGTCTCGCAGAGGCGGCATGGTAATAGAGATGACATTGAGCCGGAAAAAGAGATCCTTACGGAATGTGTTTTGTTCGACTTCTTTTTTCAGGTCTTTGTTGGACGCGGTAATAATTCTTGCATCTACCGGGAGTTCCTTTGTGCTGCCCACGCGGGTAACGGTGTTCTGTTCAAGAACTCGAAGCAGCTTGGCCTGAAGATTCATCGGCAGATCGCCGATTTCATCCAGCATCAGGGTGCCGCCTGACGCATTTTCAAAGTAGCCTTTTTTGGTTTCATACGCTCCGGTAAATGCCCCCTTTTTGTGACCGAACAGTTCGCTTTCAGCAAGACCATCCGGGATGGCGCTGCAATTCAGGCTCAAAAACGGTCCGCGACAACGGCTTTGGCGGTGAATGGCTCTTGCGGCAAGCTCCTTACCGGTTCCACTTTCACCAAGAATGAGAGTCGTACAATCGCTCTGAGCAGACTTCGCAATGATTCTGTAGATCGACTTCATTACCGGTGTATTTCCGTATAGTTCAGAGGAATGCGATTGTTCGGCCAGCTCCAGGCGGAGGGTGTCAACCTCTGTTTTTAGTCTGCGGCGGTTAAGGGCCAGTTCAGCCTTGTGTTTAAGTTCGTGAAGATCAATGGGTTTGAGAAGGTAGTCCAGGGCGCCTCGTTTGATGGCCTCTACACCGTTATCAATGCTGCCGTAGGCAGTCATCATGATGAAATCCGTAGACGGAAACCGTTCACGGGCGATATTGAGCAGTTCCATTCCATCCATTCCACCCATTTGTATGTCAGCGAAAACAAGCTGGATAGCATTATCCTGTTCAAGGTGTTGGAGTGCGGTTTCCGCGGATTCTGCTGCAATGAGACAGTAGCCAGCTGATTCAAGCGCCTGGGAATAGGTACGGCGGATGATGGACTCGTCATCCACAACCATTATTTTATCCGTCATTGAATATCCTTATCCTGTTCGGTTTAATTGCACAGTAAACACAGTGCCGCCTTCGCAGCGATTGGCAGCGGAGATGTTTCCAGTGTGTCCGCGTACAATACCGTAACTCACTGAAAGCCCAAGTCCGGTTCCGTGTCCCGCTTTTTTGGATGTAAAAAACGGATCAAATACATTGTCGATTATGTCTTCAGGGATTCCGGGTCCATTGTCTTCTACATCAAGAAATGCGTGAGTTTCTGTGAATCGTGTTCGTAACCGGATGATCCCCTTTCCGTTCATGGCTTGTGCAGCATTGGTGATCAGATTGTCGATGACCTGCCGAATTTCAACGGGATTGAGCAACACGCGCGCCTCTTCCCGGGCAAAATCAAGCTCGATCGATACGGAAGCATTGTAGTCGGAAAATGAGCTGCGCTGAAGAGACGCAACGGTTTCCTGAATATACGCGTTAAAGGATGTTAATTCTTTTTCCGATGATTCCTTGCGGGAAAAGAGGAGTAGGTTGTGAATGATATTCTGGCAGCGTTTAATTTCTTTTTCCGTTTCAATCAGATTGTCTTTACTTTGAGAATCCCGAACACTTTCCTTAAAGAGCTGAATCTGCATCAGTATCCCGGAAAGGGGATTGTTCATTTCATGCGCGATTCCAGCGGTAAGCTGTCCGATGGAAGCGAGTTTTTCTTTGTGGATCAACTCTTTTTGTTTTTCCGTAAGTTCCCGGGTAACACGGTCAACGGTTTCCTCCAACTCCTGTTTGTGTCGAACGTCTTTTTCCATTGCTGTTTTTAGCTTCTCAACCATGTTGTTGAAGGCGCGGGCAAGAATGCCGATTTCATCAAGGGATGGATAGGTGATGTTACGAGAATAATCTCCGGACGCAACACGGCTGATTTCAGCACTGATATTTTCCAGCGGACGAAAAATCCTGAAGTTTAAGAAAATGGAAGCACTGATGCCGAAAAAAAAGACGAGTAGACAGAAAACAGTAAAATTGTTCCCTATTTCCAGCCAGATCAGATTATACTCTGTTAGTGGAAAACCCGTTTCCAAGAGTCGTTCTTGACCCTTTGCTCCAGATAGCACCGCAAAAGCAAATATCCGGTTGTCGTGGATTCGACTGTCGGATTGCCCGGAGCGGATGCCGCTTCGAACTTGTGACGGACTCATGCATTGAGACGCGTCGGTAGTGTATACTGCGGAACCATTTGCATCATAGACCGTAAGAACGGAAGCCATGCCGTATTGTCGAAGGGGGGAAAATACGTTTTCAATTTCTACCGAGGATCCGGTGGCAAGGGTCTGTAAATTGTGTGTATTCATTCCGGATAGAATACTGGAAAGTCTTTGAAGCACAAAGGTCCGGTTGCATTTCTTTTCCGATCGAAGTAAGAATAAGAGCGGAATAATGGACGCAAGCAAAAGCATGGTCAGCGTAAGGATAAAGAAACGCACGCGCATGGAATTGATAAACAGCAATGCTTTTCGAAAAGGCCTCAATGTTCCTCCAGTAAATCCCGAGCGGATCCGTAAGGCTCCCATCTATGATTTCGAACGGACACAAGAAAGTATAGTGCAGTGATGATTGTACGTATCCTGTTCCAACCTTCAAGAAGTTCTTTTTCGCTGCCAAGTTTATGTTGAAATCCATGATTGCGGACGTATACTCACGATAGAGAATGGAGCAATCTAATGAGAGAAGCAGGTGACGGATGCGGCTTTTTATCGCAGTAAGAATCACGGAATGTATACAGAAGAAAATCAGCCAACATTTCTGTGAACTCCGAACTCACCGGAGTTTCTTCCGATTTGTCCCTGCACAGAATATGCACATCACTATAAAATTTCTCGGCAAAACCACTCCGGATTCGGTTGTTGAAATAACCGAAAGACTGAATGCCGGTTACAAAGGACACGATGCGTTTCCAGCCCACATCCAAGGGGTTGGTGCCTTTCCCAATATTCGAAAACCAACGATTCTCTATGCCGGAATTACTCAAGGCCGCGACCGTCTTGCCGAAATCGCGGCAGTTACGGATTGTTCACTTGACGGTCTCTTGGCAACGGAAAAATATCCATACATACCGCATCTAACTGCAGTACGTGTCAAAAAATTGAACGAGCAGCTGAGACTGCAGCAATTTATCCAGCAGAGCTCCAAAACGGATTTCGGCAGGGTGAACGTATGCGCCATTTCACTTGTTCAAAGTACACTCAATCGTCGAGGGGCCGTTTACAATGATATACATCAATGGGAGTTGTCATGAACAACAATGATATTCACGCCATTATACGGATATTAAAGAAAGAATGCCAACGGTATGAATTGCCGGTAGTTACTAAGCTTGCCGGAAGAAAGGATCCTTTTACTGTTCTGGTATCCACGGTTTTGAGCGCGCGAACCAAGGACAATGTCACTGCTGAGGCGTCGGATCGGCTTTTCCGGAAGGCGCCAGATGTTCAAGGCCTGCGAAAATTGACCGTGAAACAAATCGAAAACCTGATCTATCCGGTTGGTTTCTACAAAACCAAGGCCAAACATCTGAAAGCGTTGAGCGCGAAACTGCTTGATGAGTACAACGGAACGGTTCCGGACGATCTGGATGAGCTGCTTACCTTTCCGGGAGTCGGCAGAAAGACCGCCAATCTGGTGATGACTCTTGGATTTAGAAAACACGGCATCTGTGTAGACACACATGTGCATCGGATTTCAAACCGATTCGGGTATGTGGATACAAAAACACCCGAACAGACCGAAATGATGCTTCGGAAAAAGCTGGATAAGAAATACTGGATACTGTACAATGATCTGCTGGTCGCGTACGGACAGAATCTATGTCGGCCTATAGGGCCGCATTGTGACAAATGCAGGATACGCAGGTACTGCGATTTTGGAAGGAACAAGGATGCGGTTTCTTCTGGTTAATCCCTGGATTCATGATTTCAGTGCGTATGATTTGTGGATGAGACCGTTGGGTCTTATGGTGTTGGCTTCCTGCCTGGAACAGAACGGGCACAAGGTTATGATTCTGGATATGCTGGACCGTTCGCTTACGCCGGATATCTATCGCAAGGGGCGCCCCACAGGACGTGGAAAATATTTTCAGATGGAGCTGCCCAAGCCCCGTGTATTTAAACATATCCCAAGAAAATATCATTGCTTTGGAATTCCGGAACAAACCGCTTTAAATATTCTGAGGGATATGCCAGAGCCGGATGCTATACTTATGACATCTGGAATGACCTACTGGTACAGGGGGGTGAGTAAAACAGCGGATTTTCTTAAATTGCAGTTTCCCAACAGGCCGATCATTCTCGGAGGAGTGTATGCAACGCTGCTTCCTGCACATGCGGCAAAATACGCAGGTGTGGATTTTGTGGCCGATGGCGATATTCGGACGGCTTTCAGCAAGCTCTGTAGTTGGCTTAACCTGAGCAGTTCATACTGCGTGGAATGGAGAAATGTTCTTCCAAAACATGAATGGATGAAACATCTTCAATCCACGGCCTTGGAGACCAGTCGCGGATGCATTTTCTCCTGTGATTATTGTGCCAGCCGAAGTATAACTTCGAGATTCGAAGAAAAGAGTTTTCTTCAGATTCGCAGCGAATTCGAGAAAATTCAATCCATTGGAATAACGGATGTTGCATTTTATGACGATGCTCTGCTGATTGGACCGGATAAGCGGATTAAACCGGTCCTGAAGATGCTTAATAAGGAGTTTGCGGGAATTCGTCTGCATACACCCAATGGAATGCATTGTGACTGTATTGACCAGGAGCTTGCTGTTTTGATGCGTCAGGCGGATATGCGAACCATACGGTTAAGTCTTGAGACGCTTTCCGGTGCTGCGAGGGAATGTTCCGATGACAAGGTGTCCAAGCGTGGATTTTCCAAGGCTGTTCGCTATTTACAGCAGGCCGGATATGAAAAAAAAGAGATCGAAGTCTATGTCCTTCTTGGTCTGCCTGGCCAGAAGCTCGAAGATGTGCTGGATACCTTTGAATGGATTGCCCGGACCGGCGCCTGTATTAAAGCAGCGTTTTATTCTCCGGTACCAGGATCACACATGTTCGAGAAGGAGCACGATCACTTGATCGAACCATTGCTGCATAATAAGATTTCGTGGAAATACAGCTCAGACGGATTGAGTGCGGATGAATATGATTGCGCGAATAAGCGAATAATTGAGCTAAATTTTGCTTGAAATATAACATCTTTACAATATAATATTTATGATTTTTCGTATAAATTTCGGGGATGTCTTTTACAAATTTACGGAGGAGATTCGATGCCCCAGTTCCGAATAAAGAATGGACCTGAAAAAGGACGTATCTTCAAGCTTGAAGAAGAGCATACAACCATTGGCCGAGATGTCTCCGCCGGTATTCAGGTGAATGACAGCGGTGCTTCCCGCGAACACGCGGAAGCCTTTAAGATCGGTGAGATGTTTTTTATCCGGGACCAGGAGAGCCGAAACGGTACATACGTTAATGACGAAGAAATCAAGGAAGAGCTGCTTCGGGAGGGAGATCGGCTTCAGATCGGTAATACGATTCTCGTCTTTGAGAGTCAGGAACATGCACAGGATAAGGATAATATTGAATTTTCAGAACCGAGTTCAGGGGATGACCTTGGAACAACCATGGAAATCAAGCTGCACGGTGCTGGAGAAATGGAAGGGATCAATCCCACCAATGCCTCTGACCAGCTGAAAATCATGTACCAGCTCGGGAAGCTCATGACAACTGAAAAAAACAGTCACGGGTTGCTGAAAAAAATTCTCGCGCTGATCGCAAAGGTGATCAAAGCAGAAAATATATATATATTTATTAAGGATTCAAAGACCGGAAAGTTGATTCCCCGAGCCAGGAGGGAAAAAGACCCTTCCAAAAAAAAGAAAATTAGCCGTTCGATCATTAAGCGTGCGCTTCAGGATTCCCGTGCCGTGCTGACATCCGATGCTATGAGCGATACGCGTTTTCGTTCCCAGGACAGTATTGTGATGAATAAAATTCATTCGGTACTCTGTGTGCCGTTGGTTTCGATGTCCCGTGTTGCGGGTGTGCTGTACATGGATTCCACAGAGCTGGGTTTCAGTTTCAAAGAGGAAGACCTTGAGCTGGCATCTGCCATCAGTTTTCAAGTAGGCGTGGCTGTAAATACGATTATTACGTTTGAATCCCAGCAGAAATTCTTCCTCAACGTTGTCAAGTCGTTGATATCCGCAGGTGAGATGAGGGATCCAAAAATCAAAGGACACTTCGACAGAGTCTATACCTATGCGACAGCGATCGGCAAGCGTATGAATCTGACGGCCAATGAGCTGAAGGCTGTACAGGTGGCTTCGCTTCTCCATGACGTAGGCATGCTAGCGGTGAGCGATATTTCCGATATGAAATCTGAATCCTATCTTAACGAGCATGTCTTGTATGGGGAAAAGGTTATTAAGAATATGAAGGAACTTTCCTACATTCTTCCCGGTGTGAAATACCATCATGAAAAATGGGACGGTACTGGAATACCGGAAGGGCTTAAAGGGGATGACATTCCTGTTTCCGCACGGATTATCGCAGTGGCCAATCAGTTGGATCACCTTTTGAACTGGGGTGGGGAGTTGGGCGGCGGACTTCCGATTAAGGATGCACTGCTTGCGATCAAGGATATGGCTGGCACCGAATTTGACAGTCGTGTTGTCAGTGCGCTCGTTATCGCGCATCGCGACGGGATATTGTATGAGTCGGAGCCTCTCTTTCTGCAGCAGGTGTAACCTGACGGCTTTATTTATAATCGTAGACATCTTAAGTATGTGATGAATGTTGAGGTAATTACAATTCAAGCACACAAAATTATTGCCATTGATGGTCCAGCCGGCTCCGGAAAAAGCACCGTTGCAAGACGACTATCCGAACGAATTGGTTTCAGATATATCGATACCGGGGCAATGTACCGGGCTGCAACAGTAAATGTTATTCATGCCGGGATTCCGCCTGAAGACGAAACTGCAGTGGTTGATGCGGTTCAAGGAAGCCGGATATCATTGAATAACAGCGGTATTTGGATTGACGAAGAGAATGTGACCGATGAAATTCGTTCCCTGAGAATTTCCAAGGCTCTTTCGGCCGTATCATCGTATCGGGGGGTTCGCGATTTCATGAAAGAAGCACAGCGAATGATGGCGAATACCGACGACATTGTTATGGAGGGACGGGATATCGGCTCTGCGATATTTCCGGATGCTGATGTTAAATTTTATCTGGACGCTTCGCCGGAAATTCGTGCCCGGAGGCGCTATGAAGAAATTATTGAAAAAGGACAGACGGATCTTGACTACGATGACGTGCTTGTGGACGTCAGAAACCGGGATCGACTGGATATGCAACGGGAACATTCACCGCTGATCAAACCCGAAGATGCCGTTGTTATACAAACAGATACGTTGTCCATTGATGATGTAGTTGAAACGCTGACGGAATGTATTGCGAATCGAATATAATTTATATCTTCTCGCGGTTGTGCGTTGATATTTTTGTTTCAACGCTATTCCGTGTTAACGTTACTGGTCGCACGAACATA
>CAZGEP010000127.1:0-14394 GCA_964524955.1 uncultured Planctomycetota bacterium
CGTTATGTATATTCCACCGGATACCGAACTTTGAAATTCCTATACAGGAACGTAACATTGCGAATCGGCGCGCCCTGACAGGGCAGAATGGAAATGGTTCCGGAACGCGTGGATCCGTGATAGAGAATATCGCAATCGTCAAAGAGAATCCTGTCAAAGTGCCGGGCCCAGGTTTCGGCACCGATACAGAGCACATTATTAAACTGACTCCAGAACTGGCATCGCTCAAACGTAATGTCCTCCACCGGCGGCTGGGTTTTGGGATCAATATTATGAGATGTCTTGACCGGTCCGGCTGTATTTCCCTTGATCGCCACACAGTCATCACCGGTACGGAAGAAACTGTCCGTAACAGTCACATTTCGTGAGTTGCAGGGATTGATGCCGTCTGTGGAGGGCTTGGCCGGGGCAACCACATGAAAATTACGAACTGTGACATTGTCGCAGTTGATTATCTGGCTGCACCAGCCCGGCCCGTGATCGTTATATTGTTCGCCTTGCGGATAATCACAATGCCCTCCACCCAGGCACCACCCGCGATATAGAGCGTCTGACCGGATGAAACTGTGATCGGCTTTTTGGGATCGAGCTTGTGCATGCCTGCCTTAAAGACAACCGCGTTCTCCGGAACCGGTGGTGCGGGTGGATTCAGAAAGAGATGGAGTGCGCGGTTCATGTAATTTCCGTTAATCAGGACTGTCACGGTTCCGGGTTTCTCAACGCGGAAGACCATCTGATTTGCCTTTCGATCTCCCCTGAGATTCATGGCAAGCGGATGAATTGACATGCTGCCCACTTTTTCCGGCTGGATAAAGGACGCTGTAACCATAACCTCTACAGGTCCGCTGATGTCGCAATACGCGAACCGGGCGGAATACGCGAACCGGACGGAATTGACCGCATAGACATCCACGCTCTTTCCCCCCACGGTCACCTTGTAATCCCGGGATACCGGTGCTCCCTCTGGCGCCGGATACACGGTTACCCCTTGTCATCCCCAACAACAATCGCGCATAAGAACACGACCAGCACAAGAATGAGTCCGGTCTGAGGAAGTGCAATTCTGTATCTCATGCAAATACGCTGAATCAGAGGAGTATGTACAGGGAGAAGCATGGAGGGCCTCCTTGGAAAGAAACGGTTGAATGATTGGAACACTGTTCGATGTAGTCTACCCGGACATTCAGATTATTCAACGATAAAGAGTGCATAATTCGATCACAGCATGCCGTCAATTGCGGCCAAGGCTTTATGTTTTAGTTCCTTATTATAGATACATTGACTACATATCAGTAAAATTTCTCCGGCTGTGCAGAATCCGCAAACGGATATGGAAAACAACAGAATTCCTGCGAATACGCGACCCCATCGCTGTTTTGTACAGATTGTCTGCGTCTGATTCATTTTTGGACATCCCTTTCAACAAAAATGATACTCTTGATTTCGATATCGATTATTGAATAAATCGGTCTGCGGTCGTTCCTGTTTACAATTGACCGATCATACAACGGAGTCACATGACTGCGCCCTGTGCTGCGGAGCTGACCATCTTGGCGTACCTCCCCAGGTATCCGTAGTCAATGGATGGCTTGGGCTTTTTCCATTTGGCTGCGCGTTTTTCCAGTTCCTCATCCGAAACCAGGAGTTCGATCTTTCGTTTAGGAATGTCAATAGAGATGGTGTCTCCTTCGTTAATCAATGCAATGGGGCCGCCTTCGGCTGCTTCCGGAGAGACGTGGCCGACGGCCGCACCCCGGGTGCCGCCGGAAAAGCGCCCGTCCGTGATCAGGGCCACGGAGCTGTCCATGCCCATACCGCAGACCGCGGATGTGGGCGTAAGCATTTCGCGCATGCCCGGGCCGCCCTTGGGACCTTCATAGCGGATCACAATTACATCGCCGCTTTTGATTTTCCTGGACATAATGGCTTTTGTGGCTGCTTCTTCGCTCTCAAAGACACGTGCGCGTCCTTTGTTTTTCATCATCCCGGGCAACACACCGGACTGCTTGACCACAGATCCGTCCGGGGCCAGATTGCCGTAGAGGATCGCGATGCCTCCGATTTTGGAGTAGGGTTTTTCCAGGCTCCGGATCACGTCCCGGTCGCATACGGCCGCGTGTTTCAAATTCGCGGACACGGTCTTTCCGGATACGGTCTTTGCACTTCCGGTAATCAGCTTTCTGCGGGAAAGCTCTTTCATGACTGCCTGGACGCCGCCGGCCCGGTAGAGGTCTTCGATGTGATGTGCGCCAGCCGGGCTGAGTTTGCAGATATTCGGGGTGTTGGCGCTGATGCGGTTAAATTCCTCGAGACCGAGTTTGAGTCCGGCTTCCCGGGCTATGGCCGGTACGTGGAGCACGGTGTTGGTCGAGCATCCAAGGGCCATGTCCACGGCAATGGCATTCTGAAAGGCCTTGGGAGTGGCAATGTCCCGGGGGCGGATATCTTTTTCCACCAGCTCCATGACTTTAGTGCCAGCCTCTTTGGCCAGACGGCGCCGGGCTGCAAGTACGGCCGGGATGGTTCCGTTTCCGGGCAGGCCCAGCCCCAGGGCCTCAGTCAGGCAGTTCATGGAGTTGGCGGTGAACATGCCCGAGCAGGAACCGCAGGTCGGACACCCGGTGTCTTCAATCTCCGCAAGCTGATCCCGGGTCATGGTGCCTCTGCGTACCGCCGCAGCCCCCTCAAACACGGAGATCAGATCCACGGTCCTGCCCCTGCATTCACCGGCCAGCATGGGCCCCCCGCTGACAACCACGGCAGGTATGTTCAGCCGCAGCGCGGCCATGAGCATGCCCGGAACGATTTTGTCGCAGTTGGGCACCAGAACCAATCCGTCAAAGGGATGGGCCGTGGCCATGGTCTCAATCGAATCCGCGATCAGTTCCCGGCTGGCCAGGGAATATTTCATGCCGGTATGGTTCATGGCGATCCCATCACAGACACCAATCACGCCGAATTCCACGGGTGTGCCCCCGGCCGCCAGGATACCGTCCTTGACGCAGCGCGTGATTTTGTCCAGGTCTACATGACCGGGGATGATTTCATTGGCAGAGTTGGCCACGCCGATCAGGGGACGTTTGATTTCCGCGTCTGTGTATCCGATACCCTTGAGCAGGCTCCGGTGCGGAGAGCGGTCAATCCCTTTTTTCATTAAATCAGAACGCATCTTTATTTCTCCTTGATTAATTTGCGCTGAAGGTCTTTGAACAGATCTTCGGAAACCGTAAACACGCTGTCGTCCGTACTGACAGACGCGTAATGTAATTTTCCTTTGGTTTTTTCGCTGATGCGGATTTCATACACTTTATCCTTGCATTTGAATGAAAGCCGGATCATGGGTGACGTGAGCCCGAATGACGGATCGGTCTTCGAGCCTTTGACATACTCTTTTGCCTTCATGCGGGCAATGTCGATCAGCACAACCTGTATGCCGATGTTCTGCGCAGGAAGGGTTTTCGGATCCGTCATCTGCCAGTTGTTGCCGAGTATTTTTCTGTACGACTCGGTCTTGCCGTTCAACACACGGGTAAATTCAGTAATCGAGTCTTTGTCCAGATCCCAGAGCTGACGATTTTTATAAAAGATCCTGGGCCGAAGCAGGGAATCCTGGAACACATCCGAAACCGTGAACACCTGGCTGTAGTTACTGTATTTGGCAAAGACTCCTTTTTTGCACATTTTTCCTATAAGGAGTTCGGTACGACGACCCGCGGAAAGGATTTCAACCCGGACTCGTGGCTTGTCCAGTCCGCACACACTCAGGTCCTTGACCTGAAGCGGAAAAAAATCATTGATGGTGCAGTAGAAAATGTTTGCAATGATGTACCGGACCATGACCGGGTCCGGGTTGCTGAGATCCTGCACTCCCCAGATGCCTTTTCTGTTCTCAAAGACGATTTGTTCGCCGTCAAGCCGGGTGATCGTAATGCGATCGAGTTTGTTTCCCGGAAGCACAAAGACTTTCTTACGCCGCATATCCGAAGCGGTTTCTGCAATCTTCTCCAGCACTTCTTTCTTGACCCGACCGGCACGCCCCAGGTAGTCGGAAAAAACAATCATCTGATCCTTCTCAGGAACAGGACTGAGTTCCAGCTCCACCTTGCGGTCGTTGGTCAAATAAAGCCGGATGTGCTGTCGGCCCAGGGGCTTTTCCGCCTGTGGGGCAAAGCCGTCCGCCTGCAGATCCGCCACCTGCTTGAGCAGCGAATAGACCATTTTGCTGTCACAGGGAAAGCGGGACGGCAGTTCCGTAAACCACTGGTTATCTTCCAGTACGGCCTTTGCTTCTTTATTGCAGCAGAGCATTTCAATCCGCTTGACATCAAGCGGATTGAAATTACACAGACTTCGGCTGGTGTATTCGTCCGCTGCTTTGGCAATCAGGTTGTGAAATTCCCTGGAGGTTACAAATATCTCGGTCTGCCCTTTGATCATGGCAAAGATGTGCGCGGATCCGGGCGTCGCCTTTCCAAAAAGCAGTGTCTTACTCTGACCGTCCTTTGTAAGCGTCACGGCATGCGAAGGCGTGTCCAGCCCGTACTGTTTACGCTCTGACTGCTGGTCTGCGGGAATGGAGCGATAAAACTTGAGCACTTTCATGGATTCAATCAAGGTCTCTACCGAGCCTTTATCTGCGCGTACCCGGTTGCTGCCAACGATAAACCAGCCACGGTCAGTGGATTGAAATTCCGTGACAGTTTTTCCGCTTCGAACACTGAATCCGGACGGCGGAAACAGCTCATCAGGAAAGACCGGCGATTCAGCCGTACTCTCCGCCTGCCGACTGAATGGTTTTTCAACTACCAGGATATATGCCCCCAACAGAACCGCCAGCACCAGCAGAATAATTGTGTCTTTGACCTTCACGAAATTCTCCGAAATAATATTTCTTTTCTGACCTTGGTTATGCTCTTCGAATAAACCATACCACGCATCCGGCTACGATGGATAAAAGCGGCAGTACGCCCCACAGCAGTATGGACAGGGTCAGGGACGTATCCTCTGAAAGCTGTATCCGAAAGTTGCCCAGCATTTCCGGGCCAATGGAAATCAGGTGCTCCCGCTCGGTCATCCATTTGGCGGAATTCACGAAAAAGTCTCTGGACGCGGGCATCAGGTTCGGATTGGTAATAAAGTCCGAATCCCCCACCACCATGATGCGTGAGCTGACTGCGTCTTTGCCTTGCGTCCACAATCGGGACGCGCAGACTGCCAGCGGATACTGCGCAGGCGTTTTGCCTTTGGCGGATATCTGTCTGGCATTCGGATCATCCATGAGCCAGGCCCGTTTGGAGGTAAACATCAGCGGCTGAAGCTGGAATCCATATTTATTCTTTTCATCCGGCTGCACAGGCCGGGCCACGGCAAGCTGAAGGTTACCGTCCCGCAGGCTGTTTACCGCCTTGTGGTCCGCGAAGTCTGTAACAATCAGGCTGGTGTAATCTCCCATGAGCGCGGCCATGCTCGGATCCAGGCAGTAAGCCTCGGGAAGCACGAAACCGCATTCCCTGAGCAGCGCTTCGATTGTGTTCTCGTGAAAGAACATTTTCTTTGATCCCACGGGTTTGCGGATCACGGGATCAAGAAACACCATCATGGAGCCGCGGCGCTCAAAGAGATACTCTCTGAGAATGCGCAGTTCGAGTTCGTTAAAGTCGGTCTTGGGCGCCACAATCACCAGCACATCGCACTGATCCGGAATAGTACCCGACTTCATCAGGTGGAGCGGCATGCAGCGCATGTTCCGCAGTCCGGCCTGTCCGGCCAGCACACCCAGGCCGGGATCGCCCTTCTTGCGGATGTTGTTCAGTTTGGGTTCCTTGTGGCCCTGGGTAAAACAAAGGGTGATTGGATCTTCTTCCGCAATGCGAAGCATGGCCGCGGTCAGTGCCATCTCACCGGTAAAGGCGTCTGCCTTTTTCTTGCCAATGCCCATGTTGTCCTTGTAGTGAAACATGTCGGTCCTGGACAGCACCTCGACCCGGTCTCTGTATTCGATGATGCATACATCCAGGGAGTTCAGGCTGTATTTGCGCAGAGTCTGGCGAGCCAGATCCGGGTTGTTGTCCGGATCAATAAACCGGGCCTGAATCATCCTTGATTCCGAGCGATAGCGATCAAGCAGTTCGTGTACGCATTTGTACTCCAGGGATCCGGCATCTTCAAAGAGCACGGTAATGGTCAGGGGTTCATGGATGCGCTCACGCAAAACCATTCGGGTTTCCTGACTCAGACTGAATATGCCGCCGCGGGTCAGGTCCATACGCCGAAACCGCTGCGCGCCGATATAGCTGACCATAACAAAGACCGCTGCCAGCAACAGCAATGCTGCGGCCGTATTCAAGTAGCGCAGGCCAGGACCGGCGGTAAAGAAACTCCACAACCTGGTACGATTCATAAAAAGGCAGACGGCCAGACAGATCCCCCCGATGCCGGCGGTTACTCCGATCTGCGGCAGGGCTGCTGTGCCGGCCACAATCAGCACAAAGAGGCTGAGCCCCAGAAAGAGCAGTCCCACGAGTCCGGCGATCCAGGTTACAGGTCTGAGTTTTTCCGAATTCATCTTATTGTTTGGCTCCAATCGCCCGAACGCTCAGAAATAAGAATACCGGCGTCAGAGTCAGGTAAAAAAGCACATGCCGCGTATCAATGATTCCGTTGGTAAAGTCTTCGAAGTGATGGAACACGCTCAGATACGCAGTAAAATCCCGAATCCACTGCGTACTCACTACAGCCTCCACCACACCGATAGAAAAAAAGAGCATCAGCAGTACAAAGCAGACAATCGCGGATACAAGCTGGGTGCGCGCCATGGCCGAAGCAAAGATACCCATGGAAATATAACACAGGCCAAGCAGCAGGATGCCCACGTAGGAGGAAATGACCGGACCGATGTCCGGACGGCCCACCCAGTAAACGGCAATCGCATAAATCAACGAAAAAGACCATACCGCCGCGTACGACAGAAACGCACCCGCGAACTTGCCGGCTACAATCTCCAGTGCGCTGAGCGGCGATGTGAGCAGCACCTCAATCCGGCCGGACTCCCGTTCGGCGGCAAAACTGCGCATGGTAATAACTGGAACCATAATCAGAATCAGAAGCCAGAAAAATACATCGCCAAACATGACCTGAAGTGGCGGATTGGACGGTGCGTTCGTGTCACCGTACATTCTCAATATAATAAAGAAGACATACCCGTTAAGGATAAAGAAAGAGGTCAGGACCACATACGCCAGGGGCGAGAGAAAGAAGGTATACAGCTCTTTGAGGGCAATCGTTTTGATTTTTCGCAGTGTATACACTCAGCCGTCCTTCCTGTTTTTGCTGACCAGTGTAGTAAAGATATCTTCCAGGCTGACTTTTCGGCGCCCCAGTTCAAAGAGCCGACTTCCGGCAGTCTGCGCGGCCTGAAAAACCAGCGGCCGAATCTCGGTACCGTCCCCCTGTATGGTGTATTGAAACCGTCCCTGTGTCTGCTTCACATCAATAGCCAGGATGTGCGCTTCCTGTTGCAGCTCTTTTTCAAAGGCCCTGGGATCTCCCTCAATTTCCGCAAAAACCGCTTCCTCGAGTCCAGCCTCTTTCGCAATACGGCCCGCGCTCTGATCTGCAAGCAGCTCTCCATAATGGATAATCAGCACCCGGTCGCTGACCGCTTCAGCCTCGGAAAGAATATGCGTGGACAGAAGAACCGTATGCCCTTCTCGAAGTTCGATGAGCAGCCCGCGGAAATCCCGAATCTGATTGGGATCCAGACCAATGGTCGGCTCGTCCAGGATAATCACGGGCGGATCACTGAGCAGGGCGTCGGCAAGTCCGGTCCGCTGTCGGTATCCCTTGGACAGCGTGGCAATGATCCGGGTACTCATATCCTGAAGTCGGCATCGGTCCAGGACCTCGGAAATTCTGGATAAAACCTCTTTCCGGGGAATGCCCTTGATCGCAGCCCGATACTTGAGGTATTCCCGCACCCGCATCTCCGGCGGAAGGGGTGCGTTTTCCGGCAGATACCCGGTATTTCTGCGTATGTCCATGGACCGCCGGTTCAGGTCGAATCCGCAGACCTGAACCTGGCCGGATGTGGGGGCAAGAAAGCCGGTAAGCATGCGCAGCGTTGTGGTCTTGCCCGCACCGTTGGGCCCCAGAAACGAAACAATCTCGCCCTTTTCAATGGCAAAGCTGATGCCTTTGACCGCTGTAAAATCATTGTATTTCTTTGTCAAATTGCTTACGTTGATCATAATCAGATGATTATAGAAAGAAATGCACGGGTGTCAAGCTGCGACGGGGAATAATCTATGCAGAAGTGAATTCCCTGTATAGCTGCTGATACAGACCTTTGCGTCCAATCAGCTCATCATGCGTACCGGAATCAATAATGCGTCCGTTTTCCATGACAACAATCCGGTCTGCGTTGATAATGGTAGAGAGACGGTGCGCAACCACAATGGTGGTCTTGTTTTCCATCAGGTGATCCACCGCGTCCTGGATCATCTTTTCCGAAGCCGTGTCCAGAGACGACGTGGCTTCGTCCAGAATCAGGATGGGGGCATCTTTGAAGATGGCCCGGGCAATGGCAATCCGCTGGCGCTGGCCGCCGGAAAGACGTACCCCCCGCTCGCCGATAATCGTGTCATAGCCTTCGGGCATCCGCTTGATAAAATCGGCTGCGTTGGCCAGTTCAGCGGCTTCGCGGATCCGCTCCGCAGCCATCTCGCGACCGCAGGAAATATTTCCGGCCACCGTATCATTGAAAAGAATGGTCTCCTGGGTAACAAATGCGGTCAGTTCTCTTAGGGAGCGGAGGTCCACATCCCGCACATCCTTTCCGTCAATGGTGATGCAGCCGGACGTGACATCATAGAGCCGGGGGATCAGGTTGACCAGCGTGGTTTTGCCGCTGCCGCTCGGGCCGGCAAGCGCGACCATCTGATTGGCCCGGACTTCAAAGGAAATATCCCGCACCGCTTGCTCCCTTCCGTCATAGGAAAACGAAACGTTATCCAGCACAATCCGGTCCGTAAACGGCCCGACCGGCTCCGCGCCGGGCCGGGATACAACGGACGGTTTCTGCGACATGACCTGGTGCACGCGTTCATTGGCTGCAATGCCCTGCTGCAGACCGTTGTTGACACCGCTCAAGCGCTTGATCGGTTGGTACAGCTGAAACAGGGCTACCATAAAAGCGACAAAATCGCCTTTGGTAATGTGCCCGGCCCGAACCGTCTCGGATCCGTACCAGATAAAGAACGCGATCAGGCAGCCGCCCCAGAATTCCATAAGCGGTGAGGAAATGCTCTTGATCTTTGCCGCGTGCTGAATAATCTTCAGGCACCGGTTGAGCAGGTCATGGAAATTGGTGCGTTCATAGGTTTCCATGGAAAAGACCTTGATGATTTTAATGCCGGAAAAGGTTTCGTATAGACTGGAGTTGATATCCGACACCTTTTCCTGGATTCGCCGCGCGGTCTTGCGCAGAAATTTACCGAGTTTGACAATCGGAATCAGGGCAAAGGGCAGTCCGAACAGGGAGACGATTGTGAGCTTGGGGCTGATATAAAACATAATACCCAGGCAGGTCACACTGACAAGGGTTTCCTGAAGCAGCCGGGTAAAGGCACTGGCCGCAGCATTGCGGATCAGCTCCACATCATAGATGATGCGCGACGACAGTTCTCCGGTGCGGTTGCGGGTAAAGAAATCATAGGAGAGCTCCATGTATTTGTCATAGACCTTTTCCTTAATGCCGTAGACAATGGCATTGCCGATGTAATCCATATTATAGGTGCGAAAATATGCGAAGATCGATTTCATAAAAAACGCAACGATGACCATATACGGCATGATCCGGTACCAGTAGATACCGTCGTGGGGTTGGAGGATGAGAAACGTGCCGGCCCAGTACCAGGCGGAAAGAAGCTCCGTTTCAGTCAAAATCCGCAGAAGCGATTCTCCGCAGCAGGAAATCAGGCCGACCCCATGACCGAAATCCAGATACCGGGCCGCATCGACCCGGTTAATGTCCAGCACTTCATCTACGATTAGTTTGCTCATCAGGGTGGTGATCGCGGTAAAAAAGGCAAAGCCCAGCATACAAACGCACGCCACGCAAAACCGTCGCCAGTACGGCCGGATATATCCCAGAAGGGATCGGATGTTATTGAGTTTTTTTGGGGCCATCGCTGTTACGCTTTTTGAAATTTAACCTCGACAAATGCAAACCCATGAACGAACCTGGATACGGTTTCAAGTGCAGCAGATTCGATACCCATAATGACGTTGATCGTGACCGTCAGCCGGAACATACCGAATCCTGTTTTCAATCCAAGCTTCAGACTGTTTCGCCGGTCAGGAATCCGTCTTCAATGCTATTGACCCGGGCCCGAACAATGTCTCCGACACATGGGAAAACGCCGGTTACGGTCACAGGGATATAATATTCACAGAGTCCCCTGACACGTTCCAGACCGATTCGCTCTTCCACCAGCACGGTCACATCTTCTCCACGCAGTTGTTTCAGATACTCGGCCCGCGACTCCTGCGCAGCTTCCATCACAGCTGAAACCCGAGCCTGCTTTTCCTTTCTGCTCAGTGCGTCCTTCATTCCAGCCGCTTTTGTGCCGGCACGGGCGCTGAAGGGAAAGACATGAACCTTGCTGAATCCGCATTCCCTGACCATCCGAATGGACGCATCAACGTCCTTGTCCGTTTCACCGGGAAAGCCGGCTATTATATCAGTTGTGAGTGAGAATTTCGACTCTTTTTCCAGAATGGATTGAATTATCTCCAGATAACGCTGCGATGTATACGGCCGTTCCATGCGCTCCAGAATACGGTCACTGCCGCTTTGAAGTGCGACATGAAGGTGAGGACAGATATTCTCCATTTCCAAAACACTGTCAATAACCTGAGGAGCTTCCAGGGGATCCAGGGAGCTCAAGCGGAACCGGCAGTCAGAAAACGCCGTTGCCAGCGACCGAATAAGGGTATTCAGCGTCTGTCCGTTGTCCAGATCCTTACCATACATACCAATGTGAGTGCCGGTAAGGACCAGTTCACGATACTGCTTCTCTCGGGTGAGCTCCTGGACTTCATCCAGTATATTCTGCTGGGGACGGCTCCACGGCCGGCCACGGTAATACGGAATCTTGCAATAGGTGCAGAAATGGTCGCATCCGTTTTGAATCTTAACAAAAGCCCGGGTGTGTCCTTCAAAATCATGGATCACCGGCCCGCACAAGGAGGGCGAAACAGCAGCGCCCATTGCAGCAAGAATTTCCGCAGGGTCATGACCGATCCGCACAGCATCCACACCGTTTTGCGTAAAGGCTTCGGCTTCGTCTGCATCCAGGCATCCGAAAACAATGGTTTTACCTGCTCCGGTCTGCCTCAGAACCTTTCGAATAAACTTAGCAGCCTTGCGAATACTGGTCCTGGTAACCCCGCAATTATTCACCAGAAGGACGTCAGGATACGTCCCTTCAAATACCTCTTTATAACCGTTTTGTATGAGCGATTCCCGAAGAATCTGACTGTCGTACTGGTTTGTTTTGCAGCCGAATGTTTTTAAAAGGAATGTGTCTGCCAAGATTCTTCTCAGACGATATACATTTTAAATGGTATCAGTCTGTGAAGTTCGGCAAAGGTCAGCATTTTACTGGTCTTCTGAGAAATTTTCACGTTCAGATCCTTCCCGTTTTTCACCGCTTCTTCATGAAACCTGAGCAAATGCCCGAGGTATGGACTGGAAATATACGTAACTTTTGAGAAATCAATGATAATAACCCGTGAGTCCGTAGTGAATATGGACTTGAAATATTCCATAAACTCCTGCTCCACATCGGGTTTGAGCTCCTGCGTTTTGATGATAATCGAGTTGTCCGCAACATCAAAGTTTTCTGACAAGGGTTGAACTCCTCAAAATCATGTATACAAATACGTTATGTTTTGTCCGGCAGGAAGGATGTTGTAAGAAAGTGACTTTCCCAAAAAAAGCGGGAGAAAATCTCTGCCGGATTCCCCCCGCATATTCTACTGAATTAGACTTGCAGCCAATTCAAGTAATGCTTTCATATTGTACACCATAAATCCTACATTGTCAAGTGCCTAAATTATTTTTCAGGATTAATCGCTTGAAAATGAAACCGTTCTCATTATCATATCCCCGTAAACCAATTACTGAGGAAACCTGTCCGACTGTGACACGATTCGCAGAAAAAATCATTCTTGTCCTTAGCTGCATCACTCTGATTTCCGCATGTACCCGTGCGGGTTTCAGCGTTTCAGGTATTCATATTACAATTACGGATTTTCTGATCGGTATCTCAACCGGTGTTCTCTTTCTGAGCATGCTTAAAACAGAATATCGAGAACAGCTCCGGCTGCCGTCACTGAGCATTTTTATCTTTATCACACTGGCACTCATCAGCGCATTTTTTTCCGGCGAAAGAAAACGGGCACTGCTGGAGGTCATTCAATTCTCAGAGCTGTTGATCTTTGGATGGCTGATTCTTGGATTTGTACTGCAGAAGAAATTTTCCTGGATTATTTCTTCCGCCCTGGTGCTGCTCGGCATAACAGTGTTCAGCTGCAATGTGGACTATTTCTTCCGTCCGGGTCCGGCAGAGCAAATCGGCGGACTGCTGGACAACCGAATGATCTACGGTGCATATACTGTACTCCTTGCTCCACTTGCGATGGGCTGCATCTCCGCGCAGTCATCCCCAACAGGCAAAGCAGCTGCTGCTGCCGGGTTTGTCCTGCTTCTCATTCCAGTCACCTCTGGCTGGATTCTTCTCTGTCTGGTCCTGGGATGCCTGTTTACCCTGCTGCTTACCCGCGACCGTCTGAGCGCAGGACTTATGGCCGGAGCCGCCGTTGTCTTCTTTCTCTGCATGGGATTTCTGCCCCGGGACAATCCAGAACTTCTCCGCGAGTCCGTGTACCCGGTCAATGAAAACCGCATCAAACAGCAGTATCTGGAATGGATTGCCGCTTCCACCGGCACCGCGAAAAATGCACTGACCGGTACCGGCCCGGGCACGTACCAGGAACACATCGGCCAATATTTCGGTTCCCTGGACAAACCCAACGTCAATGCCCTGGAACCGGACACCAACAATACGTATGCGGTCATCGGCCTGACCATGGGCGTTCCGGGTCTGCTCTGTTTTCTCTTTCTCCTGCTCGAATCTCTGACCCTGAGCCTGTGCACCGCGTTTTCGTTGACCGTACCCAAACAAATCCGCGGTGCTGCGGCCGGTTGTGCGGGCAGTCTCTTTGCCTGCATATTTCTTTGCCTCTTTACTGTGCCCCTGGTCCGGGGCACTGGAATCATTATGGCCCTGCTCCTTTCCATGGCTGCGTATGGACATCACCTGACTGTAAAGAAAGCTCTGAATGAAGACTAAAAACAACAGACGCAAGATCGCTTTTATCGGAACCAGTTACCTCTTTGTCCACCAGGCCGTACGGGACTTTCTTCTCTGCGGTCACCTTGAAAACTCGGATCTTTTTTTGTATGACATTGATCCGGATCCGCTCCAGGTGGAGTTTGATATTATCTCCAGAATGATCCGCGACACCGGTTCGGACATCACGGTCACCCGATGCCGGACCCGTCGGCAGGCTCTGGACAAGGCAGACTATGTGATGGTGTCGGTCCTGGTCGGCGGACTGGACACTGCAGATAAAGAAGACAAGCTCTGTCAGAAATATAACATCCGTCATACCGTGGGCGACACGGTCGGTCCCATGTGTACGGCCCGTTGCCTGCGCCAGATTCCGCTGCTCCTTGACATTGCCAGAGACATGAAGAAATACTGCCCGGGTGCGCCCCTGCTCTCTCCCACCAATCCCATGGCAGTGCTGACCACGGTCGTTATCCGGCACGGAGACGTCAACTGCATCGGCATCTGCCACGGCACGCATTTCTCCATGCAGATCATTGCCCGCTCGTACAACGTGCCGCTGAGCAAGGTAGCGGTCAATGTTGTGGGGGTCAACCACCTTGCATTTGTGGACAAGGTCTGGATCAACGGCAGGGAGAAAACGATCAGCCAGGTAATTAAGAAATCCACCGCCGAAGCCCTCAAGGGGTACAAAGACCCGGCCGGCCACATTGACAAGGCTGACTGCGCCATTCAGTTTGCAGCCCGAACCGGATACATTCCCAACAACGGCGACCATCACTTCACGGAATTCTTTCCCTGGTTTCTGTCCCCCCAGGCGTTTTGCAAAACAAAAAACAAATACGGACTCAACGACCGGCTGCTCAACATTAAAAAGCGCAAGCAGCGCAAGAAGGACCTGAGAAAGCTGCTCCATGACTGGACATTCAAACTCAACCGGATCCCGGATATGGACAAATACGGCGGTGAACACATCAAC
>CAZGEP010000128.1:0-14389 GCA_964524955.1 uncultured Planctomycetota bacterium
TCAGCTGTCAAGCATAAAAGGTGTATAAATTGAATACAAAATGGAGCACAAATGGACTACATAAAGCGCCTCTGGTTACAGGGGTATTCTTCGCGCGAACTGAATCAGTATTGCAGCATAGGAGGAATGTAAATAATACTTTATTCTATTACTTGCATTCATTATTCAGAGAGATATAATCCGAAATGGTTATATCAGAAAGTGTTGTTATTTTTTAATTTATTCTGGAGGTATGGAATGCATATTCTTGATTTGAATGGAACCTGGACCCTTTCTCAGAAAAAATCAAATGGACTGAAAAATATAAAGGCAATGGTGCCCGGAGATGTGTATGCAGACCTGCTTCGTGAAAAGAAGATCCCGGACCCGTTTTACAGAGACAATGAGAACCGCCTGCAGTGGATTGGCGAATCCGACTGGCTGTATGAACGTGAATTCGATGTGACTTCCGAATTGCTTGAGGACCGGATAATTCTGTTGAGCTGCAAAGGGCTGGATACAATTTCCGTTATCCGTATTAACGGTAAGAAGGTTGCCCGGACAGACAACATGTACCGCGAATATGAGTTTGATGTTAAGCCGTGTCTGAAGACCGGAAAGAACAGAATCTCCATTGAATTTGAATCACCGTATACCTATGTGAAGAAGTATAAAAAGGCTGCCCCCGCCTCTCTGAAAAAATTCTTTGATCTGATCCCTGAACAGTCCTGGCTCCGCAAGGAGCCGTGCAACTTCGGCTGGGACTGGGGGCCCAAGCTGGTCACTGCCGGTATCTGGCGGGATATCAAAATTATCGGATACCACACCACGCGACTTACAGAGATGCATGTCACACAGAAACACAAACGGAATTCTGTGGCACTTACCGTTTATCTGCAGGCAGATGTGCTCAGAAAAAAGAAGCTTCGCGCAGTCATTGATGTTGTATTCGGCAATGAGGTTGCAGGGTTTGCGGAAGTGGAGCTGAAGAGCAAAAAGGCTGTGGCGGAGCTGAAAGTCAGTGATCCAATGCTCTGGTGGCCGAATAACATGGGGGATCAGAATCTCTATACCGTGACCGTAACGCTGATCGGCGAAGATGGATTTGTTTATGATGTAATGGAAAAACGGATCGGTCTTCGAACGCTTGAACTGGACCGTCATAACGACAAATGGGGTGAGTCCTTTCAGTTTAAGGTCAACGGAAAACCGTTTTTCTCCAAAGGCGCCAACTGGATCCCCGGCAATGCAGTGCTGGCCAACATGACAACCGATGACTACCGTTCTTTGATACAGAGCGCACGTGATGCGAACATGAATATGCTGCGTGTCTGGGGCGGCGGTATTTACGAACCCGATCATTTTTATGATCTTTGCGATGAAATGGGGATCTGCGTGTGGCAGGACTTCATGTTTGCCTGTTCCAACTACCCGACCATTGACCAGGATTTTATCAAGTCGGTTGAGCTTGAGGCTATTGACAATGTCAAACGGATTCGTCACCATGCATCGCTGGCACTCTGGTGCGGAAACAATGAACTTGAACAGATCAATTGTCAGTGCGACAGCTGGCGCTACAAGGGAATGCCGTGGAAGGATTACAAACCGCTCTTTGACAAGGTGCTTCCCGGGGTGGTTAAGAAATACGACCCGCAGACCGATTACTGGCCCAGCAGTCCGCATACACCGCATGGGGATCGCGCCAATGTGCGAAACCCGAAGTGTGGTGATGCTCATCTGTGGGAGGTCTGGCATCGGAAACAACCCTTTGAATGGTACCGAACCTGCGAACACCGGTTCAACAGTGAATTCGGTTTTCAGAGCTTTCCGGAGCCAGCCACTGTCAATTCAGTCACGGAAAAACAGGATCGAAATGTAACATCCTTTGTGATGGAACACCATCAGCGAAGCGGTATTGGCAATACAACGATCATGCAGTACATGCTTGACTGGTTCAAACTGCCGGACGGTTTTGATAACACCCTCTGGCTTTCTCAGATCCTTCAGGGCATGGCTATCAAATATGCCTGTGAACACTGGCGGCGCAGTATGCCCCGCGGCATGGGCACCCTGTACTGGCAGTTGAACGACTGCTGGCCCGTAGCCAGCTGGGCATCCATTGACTCCCACCTTAAGTGGAAGGCGCTTCACTATATGGCACGGAAATTCTTTGCGCCGTTGTTGATTTCCGGACTCGAAGACCTGGAAAATGGAACCGTTGAAGTTCATGTGACCAGTGACCTGATGGAAAAGGAAGAATGTACAGCTGCATGGGAGTTGACCGATGTCAGCGGAAAGAGCATTCTCCGCGGCAGCAAGAAACTCTGCATTGCTCCGTTGAAGAACACGCTTGTGAGCAAGCTCAATCTAAGTAAAGAACTGAAGAAATACGGAAAACGGGACCTGCTGCTCTGGCTGACACTGAAGTCTGGCAGTGACGTAGTTTCTGAAAACCTGGTGAACTTTGCCAGGCCCAAGCACATTGAACTCAATGCACTGAAGATTACGTCGACAGTAAAGAAGTCAAAGACGGGGTTCAGTGTTACGCTCAAGTCTGATCAGCCGACACTCTGGGCATGGCTGGCCGTCAAAAATACAGACGCAACGTATTCAGACAACTTCTTTCATATCAAACCCGGTAAGGCGCAGACCGTTGATGTAACCACAGACAGGAAGATGAAAGTGAGTGAGTTTACGAAAAAACTCACAGTCAAGAGCCTGGTAGATACATACAAATAAGCACCGTTCATATGGAACAATAAACGGGCGATGAGTCATGACTTGTCGCCCGTTTTTCTTATTGCATGAGAAACTCATGATTGCCGGAAATAAAGTTGTTGGGTCCCGGGCGCAGACTGACGATACCGCGTGTCTGAGTGGGGGTTTCCTGATCGTCGCAGCACTGATTGCCGGTAACGGTGTTTCCTTTGTGGTCTGTCAGCAATATGGCGAAACATTTACCCGGTTCAAGCTGGGAGTTGTTCTTGCACAGGTTTCCCTCTATTACGTTCCCGATAGATCGCCCGGCCTCAATACCGTGAAGACCGTTACAAACACAGACATTATTTGAGACCACATTGTATTTATCCGGGTCTCCAAGCCCGCCGATACCATTGGCACGATTGTTCTGGAAAATATTGTTGCTGCAGACAGAGTTTCTGACATTCATGCAGAAAAAGAATCCATCGCGGGTATTGTTTTTGGCAATGTTATTGGTCCATACACTGTTTTCAGTTCCAGTGCCGGGGTGAAAGCCGTGACCGCGGCAGTTTTCAACAATGCATCCGCGGATGATGGAATTGCTCCCGCCCTGGATGCCGACGCCGTCAGACGGCCAGTTACGAATGGAAAGGTTTTCCACGCGAACATTTCTGCAATTGCGGGTATGAACAGCGGCTGTAACAAAGTCAGTCCGATAAAACGGGTGCCTTTTGAGTTTTCCGTCAATACACAGATTCTTGACAGTGATGTTTTCAGATTCATTCATCCAGAAACACGGAAACCAGTTATAGAGTGCGGCATTATGCTTCAGGAGATAATCCGTATTACACCGATTCCATGGATAGGGTTCTATTTCAACAGAAGCAGAATTGATTTTGCGGACCATGGCGTGACAGGAATTCCAACCGTAGACATCTTCCGAGCGGATGCATACTTCATGGCCAACTTTGAGTCTGGAGACGTCAGCAGGAAAGGCCTTATCCGAACGGACCTTGAATGACTTTATAAGTGGTGTTGAGAAGATGGGGGTACGGGTGATAACCGTTGAAGGTCCTTCTCCGGTGACACGGATGTTGGGTTTTAGGGTAATTCGATGATGAATCTTATGGGTTCCGGTCGGAATCAGAACGGTTCCACCGGAATCCGGAAGGGCATCCACTGCTTCCTGAATACCGCTTGTCATCGAATCAGAAGACTTGAAATCAGTTGATACTGCATTGGCATTTTTGACGTTCATTGACGTCTCCTTTCAACAAGGTTAATTGATCAGTTGATGTATCCTGCAATAAAAGAGCAACACAGATATACCTGCTGAGACCGCAGGGGTTGCGATCCAGCCAATGGCAATTCCAGTGAGTACTTTACCATGGACGGTCTGAAGGCCTTTGATAATACCAATGCCGAGAACGGCACCCACGACAGCCTGTGAACTGGATACAGGAAAACCGATCATGGCATACAAATGAACCGTAAGTGAATGTGCATACAGAACAATCATAGAGGAGAATGCGTCAAGCTTAACGATATTTTCTCCAATGGTCATCATCACAGGTTTGCTGAAGAGAATCACCCCCAGGGATATGCTGAGTCCACCGACCAGAGCGAGGTTGTGAAGACTCAAATCTGTATCAGACGCATACACGCCTACTACATTGGCTACATTGTTCGCCCCAAAGGCATAGGCTCCGTAGCAGCCGCCAAGGACAAGCAGGATGTGGATAAGTGTATCCGTAGAAAAAAGATTCAGAGACAGGATCTTGAAGATTTTACCGACAACCATATAGAGAATCACTGCGAAGAAAATACCGCCGATCGGGGTTCCGATCCAGCAGAGAATGACTTTCTGTAATCCCTGCAAGTTGACAGTGTTATTCATAAAACCAATACCCGGAATTGCGCCCATGGCAGCCTGTGACGTACTGACAGGAAGTCTCAACAGAGTCATCGTGGTTACGGTAATTGCAGCAGCCAGTGTGCAGACAAAAGCAGTGCCGGCGTTTTGTGTTGTGATATTTCGGAGTGTTTCAATCCCTGAAGAACCCTCCAGAAAGGAGCCGATGAGAATAAATGCGGATGCAAGCATGACAGCCGTAAAATACTTAACCATGCGGGAGGCCACGGCAGTGCCGAATACATTGGCACCATCATTGGCACCCAGGGAAACTCCGAGGAAAAAACCTCCGGTATATTTCAGCATAGGATCAAACCTGTCGTTTGATGTTAAAGATGGTGATTCGGTCGGCAATACTCTCCGCATCATCAGTAATTTTGCCGGTTTGGAGAATCACATCTTTGACCAGCAGTTTTTCTCCGAGATCCATATCGGACGTAAATAGTCTTCGGATCAATGTGCGCTCAATTTTGTCGCTGGTGCTTTCGTTGGAGTCAATGTGATCTGTCAGTTCTTTGACGCGTTCACCTTTGAGAAAAATATCATTGGCGCATTCTGCAACCAGGCTTACGGTTTGTTCTGAGAGATCTACCAGATGCGCAAACTCATCTTTGAGCATGTCCGGCAGGGTGACATTTTCTGTAAGAATCTGCCACAGGATGGATTCATTTCTGTTGGGCAGTCGATCAATCCGTTCAATAAGTTCCAGTATATCTGCACGCGAGTCCGGAAGAAGAGACTTCTTGTACATGGTGATTTCAATCTCACGGCGATGGTTGTCTGCGCTTGACTCAAGGCTGTGCACATTCTTTACCTGGTTTTCAAATTCTTCGTTGATGCCATTGGCAAGATAATAGTGCATGGCCTGTGTAAAACATACAGACGTTTCAGATACCTCCTGCAGGTACCGCATTATATTATCAAACAATTCCTTGTTTTTTCTGTATCCAAACATGTCAAACCTTTCCAAAAAGTATCAATACGAAACAACAGGTAAACTATCTTACCGCGTCTGGCGCTGGTGTCAAGCGGTTGTTTGCATAGGCCGGATCTGTGCTAAGAATCTTTGAAAAAGCACTTGAAAAAGAGGATCAGGTCGATAAAGTATACGGTATTAAAACTTTACAGTCGGGAAGGCACATCGTGGTACTTGAAGACGCTACACTGGTACTGAATAGAAGTTGGTATCCCATTGACTTTACAACAGTCAAACGGGCAATATCCCTTTTGTACTGCGATTCTGCGGCCGCAATCCATCCGGTAGACTATTCCGTTCATAATTTTGATTCATGGTCTGATCTTTCCATACGTTCCGATGAGAAGCGGATTGTTACAGTGAATCTTGAAATCAAAGTGCCTGAAATTATTGTACTCAAACAATACGGCGGCGTGCCCAGCCGACACGTTGTACTGACCCGCAGAAATCTTTTTCGCAGAGACAACTATCAATGTCAGTACTGCGGTGTAAAGCTTAAGAGTGAAGACGCGACTATTGACCATATTGTTCCGCGCAGCAAGGGCGGAAAAACCACATGGACCAATTGCGTTGTCGCGTGCCTGAAGTGCAATACAAAAAAAGGCAACCGAAAACCCGCGGATTCCAATCTGAATCTGATGACCGATCCGATCGAACCCACCTGGACCCCCTGCATCAAGATTCCGTTCTTTAAGAAAAAAGTCAGCTGGGAAAAATTCATCTCCGATGCTTACTGGAATGTGGAACTCGAAGAATAAGACGCACCACACTTCATCATCCCATTTTATTACATCTCTTCACGCTGTTTAAAACAGCAAGGGAGAGATTCTTCGTCACCTTGCCTCGGGTGTGCTCGGCCCCAACGCCCCCAGGCCGTTTCAGAAAAACAAAACATTTCAGACAATCGTATGGGACGGAAAGGATGATCGTGGACGATATGTTGCCAGAGAAGCAGGCGATTATCGCAATATCCGAATACGTGTTTCACTCGGGCTGAAGGCACGGTTGGAACGGACACTTTTCTGGTCACCGTCAAAGCGTGTATCCGGGACAAAGAATGAACCTGTGCTGATGCATGCACGGCCGGAAGGCGTTTATGTGTATGACGGCGGTGGCGGGAATTTTGTCAAGTTGTTTAATTACAGCGGAACCTACCAGCGAACCGTTTATCCTTTTCCCAGGAAGAAGGTAAAGGGATTGACCGGTATCCGCATGCATCAGGACTCTACCCCGGATGAACCAATACCGCTAAAGTGGGGGCAGGACATGACCACATTGTTTACATTCGGATGGCTTCAATGGGGCGGGGAAGGGTGGCCCTGCGGGAAACCCGGTACGCATCGAGATGCAAACGCGAACTCATATGCCGGACTTCCGTACGGTAACCGCGCTACAGTTATAGCCGTTAACGGAAAGCATATTGCCCTTAGCCGACTGCGGTTGAATCGACTGGCCGTTGATGGCTCCAGCGGCGGTTTGCCTATGCAGGGACCGGACTGCTGGTTTAAGATGCCGGGCAGACCCGGGCTGAATGAAGGAGGGATCGGTGAGGACCACTTTGTTATGATTAACCGGAATACAATCTTTGGTGCTGTTCCATCCAGCATGGCATTCAGTCCGGACAATAAGTGGCTGTATGCTACCGGATATCTTTTTACCACCGGGCGCTACGGTCATCATCGATTCGCTCTGCCCGGCGTGACACGGATGGCGTATGCCAAAGATAAACGTCCCGAGTGCTGGGTCGGAAGCATGAATCCCAAAAAAGACGGGACCGGCAAGGGGCAGTTTCGATATCCCTGCTCGCTGGATGTGGATGCAAAGGGGCGGGTGTATGTCTGTGATTATATTAACGATCGCATTCAGATTTTCTCACCACAGGCAAAACTGCTTAACGTACTCAAGACAATACTCCCTTCTGAAATCCGAATCGATCCCAAGACCGGTGAGCTTTATGTTTTTTCCTGGGGCATCGGATCCACCTACTGGGTAAAGAAGGGCAAGGGAAAAAAGGTGAATAGTACACTTACGCGGTACAGTGGGTATCCGGAATTCAAGAAGCGACAGACGTATAAGATTCCGGCTGGATGGCGGTACATAGGCGACATTATTCGTTATGATTACGGCTGGTCGCGTCCAAATATCAAGCTTGCTGTTGATTTCTGGTCGACACCTGTTAAACTCTGGTGGTGTGAACCGGAGAACTACCGAAAGGATAAATTTCCCAATATCCGTATCTTTGACATCCTGGATAATGGTGAATTAAAAATAAAGAAAAATTTCACCCGACAGGCCAAAAAAGAGATTGCAGATGTTTCGCCGCCGTTTTACTATCGGACCCGGCTGTATACAAACCCTAAAGATGGTATGCTCTTTGTTGAAGGATGCCGCGGCCACAATATTCCTTACCTTGTTCGTATTGATCCGGGTTCCGGAGTGAGTACGGTCATAAATATTCCCTTTTCGGCTGAGGACGCGGATTTTGATATGGACGGTTATGCGTATTTTCGGGCGCTGCCTGTCACTGCACCGGAAATTCCGGATTTGCCCTGGATTATTATGCGCGGTCATTTGCCACTGAAGTTCACAAATTCCGTATCGCTGTTTTGGACAGCAACGGGAATGTCATGCTGCGTATCGGCAAATATGGAAATATCGAAGATGGTATGCCCATGGTCAAAGATGGGGGGCCGCCGTCACCGCGGTCGGTTGGAGGCGACGAAGTCTCGATCATGAATGTGCTTCAGCTTTCCGTGCATTCAGACAAGCGGCTCTTTCTTGCGGATCAGGGCAACTATCGCATCGCCAGCATAAAGCTGGGCTATCACAAGAGTGAAATTATACCGCTTACAAATTCTTGTTAATCTCAGCAAGCATGGAGGCCAGCGTGGCGGCGTCCTTTATGAAGTTATCCGGCTGATCGTCTTTGACAAATTCAATGAACGCACAGTGGTTTCTGCCGGTTTTGCTGATGATATTGAAATAGTCCATCCACTCATCTCTGCCTTCTTCAAGCAGCCTGCGTTCGGTATTATCGTTCTCATAGATCCATTTGAACACATGGACATGAGTCAGGAATGGAAGTATGTTTTCCAGGGAGGGAATCTGATCCGACGCGTCGAGAAAGTAGGGGGGCTGCCAGTAGGTTTTGATGTTATCCTCTGACATGGACTCCAGCAGTTGTGACGATGATTCGACTGTTTCGGTCAGCGTGTGTCGGTGAAATTCAAAGGAAATCGTAATTTCGATCTTAGCTGCGGCAGCGGCAATACGGCTCAGGTCATCTCTGACCGCTTTACAATAGTCCGCATCTGCTTCGTGAGGGCTTTTACCTCCAGCCCATATGCGCACGGTTTCGGCTCCCAGTGCCTGCGCCGAATCCAGCACGCTGGCAAATTCAAGCCCGTCTTTCGGACTTTCCACGCACTTGTAATAAGATCCATAAGTGGCGATCTTCAGTCCGGCATCTTCGGTCATGGAGCGTATCTGTTCAGCGGTAGTCACCTCGCCGTGGGGAACGTGAACATCTCCCCCCCATTCAATATGGGTAAGATCGGTTTTGCTGACCAGAGATATAATTTCCTCCGCAGAGAGATTTCTAAAGGATATGGATGTCAGGCCGCCGTTAATCATGATTTCTCCTATGTTTCGGATGGTTTTCTGTTCTCAAGGCTTTTGATAATCGATACCAGTGTCCGGTTGACCGGACAGTGAATAGAATGTTTCTCTCCAAGATCCACGATCGCATTGTTGATGAAGTCGATCTCTGTTTGAGAGCCCCGTTTAATATCATAGAGCATGGACGCGTGGTGTGCGGCTGTGGCCGGAACCTGCGTGCCCTTCAGGTACGCCAGATACGCATTCGGTGTCTTCCAGAATGTCTGTATTCCTTCTGCATCAAGACATGCAAATGCTTCTGCAATAATGCTCTTGATGATGGACCAGGAGTCGGGTGCGGTCAGGTCGCCATACGGAACCTGAAGAATTGCGCCCAGCGGATTCAGGGCTGAATTGTACAGAACCTTTGCCCAAAGATACGACTGAATATTTTGAACGGATTCACAGGGGATGGATGCCTCCTGAAACAGGGCTGCAAGTCCATCCGCAGCCGGGCAGGCAGCACCGTCCAGGCGTCCGAGTCTGACAGAGTCGGCCTGGACCGTAACCTGAACCTTTCCCGGCTCATTAAGCTCAAACCCGATAATAACCATGCCGCCGATGGTTCGATCCGGTCCTACAGCCTGTTCAATGATCTCCTCGTTTCCCACGCCGTTCTGCAGGCTGACGAAGAGGGTGTCCGGACGGAATGCTTTCTGGAGAGATTCGATCATTTCCGCTGTATGAAAGCTTTTGACCGTAACCAGCACAATGTCCTGCGATTCTGTAATCTCTGTGGGTGATGCTGCAGTTTGAATGGTGTTTGTATGGTGACAGCCCCAGATACCGGATATATCCAGACCGCTCTTTTTTACAGCCTCCATGTGTTTCGGTCGGCCCAGAAATGTGACTGTTTGACCGGCGCAGGCAAGCATGCCGCCGATACCGGAGCCCAGGGCTCCGGCACCGGCAATAAGAAATTTCTTTTTTGAAAACGGCATGGGGTCGCCTATTTAATCCGAACTTCTTTTCCGGTTTCTGAGGATTTGTAGATCGCGTCCAGGATTTTCTGAACAGCGATTGCCTGCTGAATAGTGCAGACGGGTTTTTCTTTTTTCAGGATCACATTCAGCCAGTTGATCTGGCGATTCGGAGCAGAATGAACGGGTTTTACATTCTGCGGCTCTACAACCTCATATTCGCCTTTTTTCTTTCCATAGCGGAATACCTTGGCCGGAAATGCGGAAGCCCCGGCCTTGGTGCCGAAGATCCGGATGTCGTGCTCATTCTTCTGCTCCTGATGGAGTGCCCAGGAAACCTCCAGATGTACGGTAGCACCGTTTTTCATTTTGATCAGGGCCATGGCGAAATCATCCACATCAAACTTCTTGCCCTTTTTGTCCGACATGCCCCAGTCGCCTTCGCCCAGACCACGATTACCGAACTTGGTGAAGGTCTGACCGGACACAGCCACAGGCTGAAAATTGTCAATGATAAAGAGGCACAGGTCCAGCAGATGAACACCGATATCCAGCATGGCGCCGCCACCGGACATTTTCTTGTCGCAGAACCATGTTCCCAGAGTGGGAATGCCGGAACGTCGCAGCCAATAGGCTTTGGCATGATAAATGTCACCAAAGGTTTTACGTTGGGCAAGCGCGTGAATGGTCTGGGCGCCAGGCTGAAAGCGTTGGTTCATGCCCAGCACAAAAACCTTCTTAGCCTTCTTTGCAGCATCGGCGACCTGTTTGGCTTCTTTGTAGTTCATTGCAAAAGGTTTGTCCAGAAGCACATGTTTTCCGGCACGAATAGCTGCCAGGGACATGGGAGCATGGAACACATTGGGTACGGCAATCATGACCGCGTCAATGTCCTTATCTGCAATCAGCTCATCTGCCGATGTATACGCCCTGGTGATATCGAACTCATCTTGAATCAGCTTTGTCCGCTTGCGGCTCGGGTCAGCAACCGCAACCACAGTTGCCTGGGGATGCTCACTGGTCAACCTGCAATGTTGATATGCGATCTGTCCGGCACCAATCATTCCCAATCTGATTTCTTTCATACGGCCTGTCCTTAAAAAATGGAAAAAATTAAAGCATATTAAACGCGTCTTCGAATGTGTCCGCAGTTACTTCGTATGTCCGACCGTCAATCACTGTTACTCCCGGGCGCTTCTGAGGAACTTTTTTGCGCGAGACCAGTTCCAGTTGGAGCGTGACCGGGCAATCGACCTTGTATGGGGCAATGGACTTGCATTTACGGACTGCTTCTGCGGCACCGTCTGTGATGCGATTATGTGCGATCTCTTTTGGAAGCAGCTGGGCGCCTTCACAGGCCAGGCCCTTTTTAACTTCAACCGCCACAATATCCGGAATGAAATTACGCACTTCTGCGCAGAGCTTGTCATCTCCGCTGGTCATGATTACAGGAACGTCATGTTCACCGGCAATGGCAGCGTCAATCGCAACTTCGCCGCTGCGTTTTCCATTGATCCGGAAATGCTGCCATAACGCGGAGCTCATGGTGTGTTCCAGAACCGCCTCACGCGTGCCTCCCATGGCATGATAACCAAGCAGAATCAGGCCGTCAACGGATGCAATATCCGGAAATCGTTCCAGGCCTGAATCGCCCTGAATGTATTCGGCCCGTGGGTCCAGATCCTCCCATATAAGATTGAAACCGCCGCCGTGAGCATCACGAACGATGATTCGCTCAGCCCCGCCATCAATGCAGCCTGCAACACAGGCATTGACATCCCATGTCATCAAGCGTCTGCCCTCATGTTTATGCTGGCCATTCGGCATGACCTGACTGGCCCGGCAGATCCCGCTGATTCCTTCCAAGTCCACGCTGACAAAGATATTCATTGCTGTGATTCCCTCATAAAATGAAAGAAATAAAGAAGCAATTTTAGATGCTTTTAATTCAATGTCAAATCTTAATCAATATTAACACTACGTTGTAGTGTTAACAGCATTGGTATCGAAATCGATATTTGCATTTCGAGCTTATGACACCAATACTGAGCGTTGCGTTCGAAATATTGATAAAAATATCAGTAAAATCGATTCTTTTACTATTTTGCAGGTTGACAATGTGAGAACATGATGTATAATAGTAAATAATAGCAGATAAACGCCTGGTGAATAGTTTGGCGGGAAGGTGATTGATTTCGAAGATTGTTTGGGAGATGAACGGTTGAAGAGATATTTGGTGAAAAACCAGAATAGTCCTGTGACGTGAGATCGTATTGTCGTGATTGACATTTTTGATGGGGAGGAATCATGGGAATTCAGCAAACAATCGCCGGTCCGGTTCCGGAAATCAGAAAAAAGGGATTCTTCAGCCGTATTCTTCATCACAATCCGTTTTATATCATTGCCTCTGTATTAATCCTCTATGGTCTGAATACCGCATTCGGGACCAGTACCGATGAGGCAGAAGCGCGTGTCCTCATGTCAGTGATGGCCGTTTATGCACTGATTATGGCGCTTTCAACCGTTTTGATCATACGGCTTGGAAATGTATGGGATGACGCCCGATCCATGCTCATGATTTGCCTGCTTATGGTAATGGCCATATCCGTCAGTATCGATGAACTGATCATACTTAAACCGGCATCTGGCAGAAGCATGCTCTTATCCGGTCTGGCCATAGCACTCCTTCTCAGTGAAGGAATTCAGCGATGGCTCCGTATTCGGCTGGCACCCATGTTTAAGTATCCACTCTATTCGTTTATCTGTCTTTTTTACATTTATCCTGTGATAATGACCTGGTTGCTGGAATTCGGAAAAAAGACAATTGCTGCATGGGGGATCTACTCATTTTCTGTGGTTGGAGCTCTGCTCATGCTCTTGCTTGTTCCTGCAGTTCGGAAAGGAGCAGCGTATGTTGAGGAGAACGGAACGCCCTGGAAATGGCCGTGGTTTCCGTGGATGGCTTTCGGGTTCATCGGGCTGGGACTCTGTGTACGTTCCTATTACCTGAGCCTTTCCTTTTACTCCGGCCCGGGCATGGAGAGCATATTCAGCCTGTATTTTCTGGCCCCCCTGGTTCTTGCCGCAGCAGTAATCCTGCTTGAAACCGGAATAATACAAAAGAGCAGTCGACTGCAGGTTTCTGCCTTGATTGTTGCCGGGCTTGCGGTTTTGATTTCATTCCCCGGGATCGGTGCATGTTCCTTGAGCCGGGAATTTCTAAAAACATACATGGAAAAACTGGGCTCACCGATCCACCTTTGCCTGTGGGCGGTTCTCTGCTTTTATATATATGCCTGGGTACGCAGCGTCCGCTTTGGACGTGAAGCCGTATTTATCTCACTGTTTTTTCTGATGATTACCTCCGGGATTACAGTTGATTTTGGTTCACTCAACATGCCGGCTGAATTACCATTTGCCATGTATATGGGAATTCAGATGCTGATTGCCATTACGCGAAAACAGTCCTGGCGTTTCAGTGCAGCGCTATTAACAGCAATTGTCGGCGTGACGATCAAGTGGGGAGGCGGTTGGGAATATTCAAATCTCTTCCTGGTCCACGGATGCTTTCTAACGCTTCTGCTGACAGGGATATTCTTTACGGACAGGTTTGCACGCAGTCTTAGAAACGTGGCAGGTGTATCGCTTCCTCTGGTCTTGCTGCTTTCATTTCAGCAAAGCTGTTTTATAAATGCAGGGATCAGTCTGTATTTGATCCTGGTTGGCGGGATACTCGGCATGGCGTTTACTGATGTGTTCCTGGTCTTTGGCAGCATCTGCTGTGTGCTGATCTCCGGTTTTTATACCAGCGCCGTTGTACTCGATTACTTCAGAAACCTGAATCTCAAAGGGTTGATTTCCATACTCACAGGATGTGTGTTTTTTGTGACCGCTCTCTTTATCAGCCTGCTCAAGGGCGGGGTCATTCAGAAACTGCCTGGAATACGAAAGGCTTTTCCCGTGCTGAGTAAAAGATGCAGGCTGGTTCGAAAGGGGTTCACTGATCATTGGTACAAGTTCAAGCATATCATTGTTTTCCTTAATAAAAAAGGGAATGAAAAACACTGATCAGCCAAATGTATGCATTGTAGCAGAGAAAGAAGGTAATCACATACGCGGCGGACACGTGGGATTTATAGACGGCACTGTAATGTTTGTAATTGATTCTGCATATGTACCGGAGAGATACCTAGTACTACAACGCCAGATTCGCACCAAAGCATTTGGGTATATCACTGATGTATA
>CAZGEP010000129.1:0-14382 GCA_964524955.1 uncultured Planctomycetota bacterium
AAGGGGGTAGTGTACGCCATGGCATCCAAAGAGACGATTGCTAAAGTGCAGACCGACACCCCCGAGCAATTTGTTGAGAAACTCGTGGAGGGATTACCGCAGGAAGACGTCGAGGATTCTTTGATTTCCTTTCCATGGGACCTGGTTCACAAAAATGTAGATGCGATTGAAGATGATTTTATCAAAATGGAAAAGAACGGTGTATACGGCAAACTACACGAACTAAGCTGCATTTACGGACCTGAGGAAAAGGTCTATATCGCTCCTACAGCCGAAGTCCAGCCGTGTGTTGTGATTGACACGACCGGTGGGCCTGTGATTATTGATGAAGGCGTTGTGGTCAATCCGCAGACACGTATCAAAGGGCCGACCTGTATTGGCAGAGATTCCGCGATCGTTGGAGCCAAGATTCGTGAAGGCACATCCATCGGTCCGGTATGCAAGGTCGGTGGTGAGGTTGAGGAGAGTATTATTCACGGACATTCCAATAAATACCACGACGGTTTTCTCGGGCACGCGTATGTTTGCGAATGGGTAAACCTTGGAGCGCTCGCGACCAACAGCGACCTGAAAAACGACTACAGTACTGTGGATCTGTACCTGAACGGGGAACTGACCGATTCCGGTGATACCAAGGTGGGCTCTTTTATTGGCGACCACACGAAGCTCAGCATCGGATCGCTGCTGAATACGGGAACCATTATCGGAATATTTGATAACCTCGTGGCAGGAGAAGGTGTGCTGCCCAAATACAATCCTTCTTTTGTATGGGTAATCAATAACAAACCCATGAAGGGGGCAGGGGTGAAAACAATGATTCAGACAGCCAAAACCGTTATGTCAAGAAGAAAGGTTGAGATGTCATCAGCGGAACAGACACTGATTGAAGGTCTTTTCAAGACAACAAGCAAGGAAAGACGTGAATTAATTAAGAAAGCAAGACAGAAATAAACCCCGATATATTTTTCAGGAGAGTATGTTATGGCGAGTGTAGCGGAAAGAGTTAAGAAGGTTGTTGCGGAACAGTTGGGCGCGGATGTTTCCAAAGTGGTTGATGATGCCAGATTTGTTAAGGATCTGGGAGCAGACTCCATGAAGAGTCTGGAATTGATCGCTGCATTTGAAGATGAATTTGACGTGGATATTGATATGGACGAAGCCAGTAAAGTTCAGACCGTTGGCGGCGCTGTTGATTTTTTTGAAAAATTGATGAATGAAGATAACTGACAGGAGACCGCAATGAATAAAAAATCAATTCGGGATATGGATTTGTCTGGAAAACGGGTACTGATGAGAGTGGATTTTAACGTGCCGCTGGAAAAAGACGGCAGTGTGTCCAATGATATTCGTATCCGTCGTGCGCTGCCCACCATTGAGGCTATACTGGAGAAGGGAGCCTCGCTGATTCTGATGTCGCATCTGGGCCGGCCCAAGGGCAAGGTCGTCCCGGAAATGAGTCTTAAACCCGCTGCAGAGAGACTGGCGAAACTAACCGGAAAACCCGTTGTTATGGCGCCGGATTGTGTTGGCAATGATGTAAAAGAGATGGCTTCCAATTTGAACACGGGTGAAATGCTGATGTTAGAAAACCTCCGGTACCATGCGGAGGAAGAAGCAAATGATGCTGATTTTTCAGCTGAGCTGGCTTGTTTGGCTGACGTATATGTCAATGATGCCTTTGGTACTGCGCACCGGGCGCACGCAAGCACAGAAGGGGTGACCCATCACCTTCCGTCCTGTGCTGGACTGCTGATCGAAAAAGAGCTGGAGGCGTTTGCCAAAATACTTCATACGCCCGAGCATCCGGTGGTTGCGATTCTGGGCGGTGCTAAGGTGTCGGACAAAGTGCCTGTCATTGAAAATTTGATTGACAAGGTAGATTCGATTATTATCGGTGGCGCGATGGTATACACGTTCATGAAGGCGGAGGGAATGGCTGTCGGAAAGTCACTGGTTGAGCAAGACCGTCTGGATGTGGCGCGCACGATTAAGAAAAAGGCTGCAGACAAGAATGTAAAACTGCTGCTGCCGGTGGACCATTTGTGCGGTGATGATTTCAAAGAAGATGCGAATACCAAGCTCTTTTCTATAGAAATCGATGATGACGGATGGATGGGCCTGGATATCGGACCGGAAAGCATAGAATTGTATTGCAAAGAACTGGCCGGTGCCAAGACCATTCTGTGGAATGGTCCGGTGGGTGTTTTTGAGATGGAACCGTTTAAGAGCGGTACTGTAGCAATCGCCAGGGCCCTGGCTGAAAGCGAAGCCGCTACCGTTATCGGCGGCGGCGATACCGCCGCTGCGGTTGAGAAATTTGGTTTTGATAGTGATATGTACCATATATCTACAGGAGGCGGTGCGTCTCTGGAACTGCTCGAGGGAGCGGAATTGCCCGGTATTGCCGCACTTGAGGATCAATAGAATTCCCTGAGAGTTTGAGTGCCCATGGGTTCAAATTGCAAGATAGCGCCATCCATACTTGCCGCAGACTTTAGCCGTCTTGGCGAACATGTGAAAGAAGCAGAAGATGCAGGTGCGGACATGATTCATGTTGATATTATGGATGGAAATTATGTGCCGAATCTGAGCATGGGACCGGGAATTGTCAGCGCGGTCAGGCGTATCACAGATCTTCCGCTGGATGTCCATTTAATGGTGATGAGACCGGAGCGGTTTGCGTTACCCTTTGTCAAGGCCGGTGCGGATAATATAACATTTCACCTGGAAGTCACTGGCAGCCGTACTCAGCACCTGATCAATTCGATTACAGATACCGGCGCGACCGCTTCCCTGTCCCTGAATCCGAATACAAATATCCAGCAGCTGTATCCGTACATTCACGATATCCGTATGATCTTGATCATGACGGTATATCCTGGGTTCGGCGGACAGAAGTTTATGCCGTCTATGTTGTCCAAAATTCAGACCGCTGCGTCTTGGGCGAACGAAGGGGGATTTGAAGTAGAGGTGGATGGTGGTGTTAATCTGGAAACCGTTGGCGATATTGTATCAGCGGGTGCGGATGTGCTGGTTGTAGGAACCGGTGTGTTTGGCACGGGGAGTGTGGCTGCGAATATCAGCGAACTTCGTGTCCAAGCTGTTTCGTGAACAGCATGTTTGATGTTTGAATGAAACGAAACATGGAATAAAACGAATCCTTATTATATAGTTGGTGAATATGGTCTGGAAAGGGTTTAGCTCATTCGGTTTTGGAAAAAAGCGGAAGGTTCCGGACGGTCTTGCCGTTAAATGTCTGAAGTGCCAGGAAACAATACTCAAGGTCCAGATTGAGGATAACTGCCATATTTGCCCAAAATGCGGGTATCATTTCAGAATTACCGCAAGGGAGCGAATCAAAATTACCTTTGATGAAGACAGTTTTACTGAATTATACCAGAATGTCTGTTCAAAGGATGTCCTGGCGTTTGTAGACACCAAGTCCTATGCCGACCGACTCACGGATCACAGAGAAAAATGCAATATGCAGGAAGCCGTCATTACCGGGGAAGCATCCTTAAACGGGCGGTCAGTGGTGACTGCGATTATGGATTTTAATTTTATCGGTGCGACCATGGGGGTTGCGGTTGGCGAGAAAATCGCAAGGGTTTTTGAGAATGCCCTGGAAACCGAACGTCCAGCTGTTGTCTTTGCCTGTTCGGGCGGCGCCCGGATGCAGGAGGGAATCAATTCGTTGATGCAAATGGCCAAAACCAGTGCCGCTGTCGAACGGCTCCGTCAGACAAACACTCCGTATATATCGGTTCTTACCAACCCGGCATTTGCCGGTGTGATGGCCAGTTTCGCATCACTGGGCGACCTGATTATTGCTGAGGAAAGTGCTCTGGTTGGCTTTACCGGTCCGCGCGTTATTCAGCAGACCATTAAAAAAGAGCTGCCCGAGGGCTTTCAGGAAGCCGTTTTTCTGCTTGAATACGGACAGATTGACATGATCGTGAACAGAAAAGATATGCGTGACCGACTGTATCTGCTGATCGATTATCTCACCGGATAAATCAGACCATTTGAGGAGTTTCCCATGGAATGCAAGAAAGAACAGAACCTGCAGCGCTGTAACTGCACGTATTCATCGTGTGGTAAAAAGGGAGTTTGCTGTGATTGTATTTTGTATCATTTACGATTACGGCAACTGCCCGCGTGCTGTTTCCCGAAAGACGTGGAAAAGACATACGACAGGTCGTTTGAAAAATTTGCTGAACTGGTTGACGCGAACAAAGTGTAAACACTTGAGTACACAAATTTCTTGATCATGGAGCTGTGCCGTTGCCGTTTTATGTGGTTTTAAGTTTTTCCAGATATATATTTCGGAGACGGTTGAAAAACGAGATGTAGTCTTCCTGGCGGAAATCCGGATAGGTCCATGGGTGTTCCCGGTATGATTTTTTTGTGTATGTGAGTGTGACTTCCGCGTACATGGATCGTCCGAGATATATTCGGTGCGATGCATCTTTGGTTGTCGCTAGAACAAACTTGTCCTTTGAAAGATAACCAATATCAATATTTACAGGGCGCTGGATATCGCAGGATGCATCGGCGGCTATTTTTTGTTCAATCCGGTTCGTTCTGTGTTTCCAGTCCGCGAGGAGCCCTGGATCGGAAAGGGAGCTGAAGGCAATCAGTTGTTTTTTCAGTCCTGTTCCCATCTGCTTCTCATAATAATTTGTGATGCCGAAATCAAACACATCCGATCGAGCCAGAATGCTTCCGGCAAAGGATTCCATTGCAAGCGCTGCGTTTTCGATCAGGCTCTGATCTTTGGAAAATATGGCTGCAGCAGGTAAAACTGGAACAGGATCAACATGATTCCACATAAAACAGATTCGTCCTTGGAAACAACTTCACTGGTTATACCCATTGTTGTCGCATCTTTTTTTGCTCTTATGATGCTGCTTTGTATCTTTGTCGGGCAAAGAGACCGATCCGCACATTCGGTCTTTCTTTTTCAGAGCATTATGCTCTTCTTTATAACAGCTTGCACCTGTCTTGTCAATCCTGTTGGCAAAAAAAAACGCGTAATTCTCTTTGCTGCTATCTGGCTGCCGTTTGTACTGGCCAGTCTGTTTTACGGGATGTATTTTGTTAAGAACGCCATGCGCTGTGTTGGTTACTGCGGTTCGTTTTATCTGTTTATGGCTGCGCTCTCTTCTTTTGTTGAACAGCGAATATCAAGACGGTTGGCATCGATCATACCCTTTGCCCTGATCCTCTTTTTGCTTTTTATCCCAATTACTGGAAATTATATCCTGAGAATTTCAGATGATTTCCTGACTCAGGCACGCACAGCCGAACTGTTGGTTTGGGCCAATCCGTTTGCTGTTGTTTCTGGGATATGGAATGTGGATCTGATGCGGTGGGGATGGGTGTACGAACGTTCGGTTATTGGATCGTCGTATCCTTACCGGATTCCGGAGTTTCTGATACCATCGATCATTATGCTGGCCGCATCCCTGTTGCTGCTGTTGCTGAATATCCTGCTTGCTCTATTTACTGAACCGGGGAATGCAGAGGATGGAGCCGGGTAGGCTTATTTCTCGGCCTTCTTTTTGTTGAGCTTTTCAATCAGGGCCTTGCGCTTTTTCAGCAGTTTGGTCATTTCGATTTCCGGAACAAGCGTAAACTTTTTGGTATCCTGATTAAGAACAATTCCTGGAAAACCTTCCGAGAAAGCGCTCTCATAGATCTTTTTATTCCTGGAATAGGTCTCTTTTTCATAAGCGTTTAGAAGGGGCTGAGCCGCTAGAGGATCTTGAACCGCGATTAGAGCTTCGGCAGTGTATCGACGTGTGCTGCTGGAAGTGCTGCTCAGTTGTGTGATGAAGAATTTGGTCATGCGCGGATCCTTGAATTTGCCAAGATCCCGAAGAATATAATAATCCAGATATCCGGGCTTGAGTTCATTACTGGGTTTTTTCTCCAGGATTTCAAGAATATAGCAGATTTCTTTTTCTGTGGAAGATTCGACCAATGCTTTGAATCCGTATTCCCAGGAACTAAAGTCCCCTTTTAGAAGAATGCGGGATATGGGTTTACAGGTTTCAGGAAGCTGGAGTTTCTCAAGCGTCTGGAAGAGATACCGGAAGGTGTACGATTCATCGCGGTCTTTAATAGAGATGGAATCCAGAACATCCAGTATGAACGGTACCATATCTTTGTTCGCTATCTTGGACAGGATTTTGGCTGCCCCCTGACGTGCGGTGCCGTATTTTGTTTTGAGGTGTATGCGGGCGATCTTTGAGGCGGATACTGTGTCCATGTCGGCCAGCTCTTCAAGCGCTTTGGCGTTTACGGATTTGTCTGGATCGTTTTCTGCCAGGTGACGAAGCCGATCGGTACATTCTTTGCCGCCGAGTCGTGCCATAATGTCAACGCTTTTATAACGTAATATCGGATCCGTAAGAGTGGAAATCCGCAAGGCAGCCTGAACCGGTGTCATTTCGCATTCTGCGTTTACCAGTGGAGCAATCTCAGTTCTGAATTTTGCCAGTTCATCTACAGTCTTGTCGAACTTTGTGGATACCTTGTCTAGTTTTTTTATCAGGGCATTGTTGAGGATATCGTATTCATGACGGTTGTCGCTGGACTCTTCTTTAAAGTCCTCCAGCATATTCAGACAATCCGTCTGAAACTTTTTCTGGTTTCTGTTTTGAATGTAAACAAGTTCGTATAATCCAATAACCGCCAGGCCCATGCCAAAGGCAACAATAAATCCAAGCATTTTGCTGTTCATAATAATTTCCTTTATAATGATAATGGAGTAGTCATCATAACAAGTGAATGGAATTTTATCAAGTAACAAAATATTTAACCGGATGCTTTTCCGGAATAAACTTGTAGTCCGTTCGTTTCTCTTTATAATAGCAAAAATTATAAATAACGGTTCGGTTTTGACTGCTGAAAACGGAAAATAACCGGACATGGAAAGAATACACAAATGGCTGAAGAACAACGGAATACACCCAGACACATTGGGATTATCATGGATGGAAATGGACGGTGGGCACGCCAGAAAAGTCTGCGCCGTATTGCCGGACATGAAGAGGGGGGAAAACGTATACGGGACATTGTAGAGACCTGCGGCAAAATCGGTGTGGAGTATCTTACCCTATACGCATTTTCCGTTGAGAACTGGAAACGGCCAAAGACCGAAATTAGTTTCCTGATGAAGCTGCTGGTCCGGTATATCAAGAAAGAAGTGCCAGAGCTGGATAAGGACAATGTTGTGCTTCGTGCGATCGGCCGCATCCACGAACTGCCGAAAAACGCACAGGATGCCTTGAAGTGGGGATTCGAAGAAACAAAGAACAACACCGGCCTGGTACTTACGCTTGCTCTGAATTACGGTGGACGTACGGAAATTATCGACGCGATTCGGAAACTCCATGCAGATGTTGCTACGCGTCCGGAAGTGATGGAGAATCTGGACGAAGACTCTTTTCGGGATTATCTTTACGCACCGGACCATCCGGATCCGGATCTGGTCATTCGCACTGCGAATGAGATGCGGATCAGCAATTTTCTGCTCTGGGAAATATCCTATTCCGAGATATGGGTGACCCGTACCCTGTGGCCGGAATTTACCAAAGATGAACTTCTGACTGCTGTAGACGATTACACAAAACGTGTTCGTAAATTCGGGAACATTGCTCCGACGCAGTAGCGGATTTCACTGCGGCATGCATCGTGCTGTTCTGCACGAAATGACTTTACTTGACAGGAATTGAATTTGTTACGTCAACGATTTATCGCAGGAGTATCCTCTGTAATCATTCTTGGCGCAGCGGTCTCAGCAGATATTTTTCTCAAGAAATATCTCTTTTTCAATCTCTTTATTTCCCTTTGTGCAGTACTGTGTGTGATTGAATTCTGCGGGCTGCTGAAAAAGAGCGGCGGGATGGCACCGCCGGTACCCGTTCTCGTTTTTTTCAGTGCGCTGGTTCCGTTAATGATGACCCTTATGATTCATAAGGAGCGTATGAATCAGGGAATTATCCTTTTACTGCCTCTGTTTATCCTCTTTATGCTGACCTTGCTGCTTTATCAGTGGCGTTCGGGTGACAGGGAATCATACCTTCTGAATACTGGAATGGCATGTGTGACTTTTTGTCTCATCTCACTACCCGCGGTGTCTCTGATTCTTATTCCTACCCTTGCAGGAGGAGAGGAAGTAAAACACGGCTGTTTTGCGGTCTTTGCGACCATACTGACCGTCAAAATGTATGATATCGGTGCCTATGCAGGCGGAAAGAACTTTGGACGGACAAAAATATTTCCGGTGCTGAGCCCGAAAAAAAGTCTTGAAGGATGTATCTCCGGGGTTATCTTCAGTATCATCGCAGCATTGCTTCTGTGTGTGGTCTTTGACCGGCTTTTTCCTGTACACATTGCTGTGCTGTTCGGTGTGGTTGCTTCTGTCATCGGTCAGGCAGGGGATCTGGCGGAATCCGCAATTAAACGGAATCTGAAGATCAAGGATTCCGGCAGTTCTATTCCCGGGTTCGGCGGAGTGCTGGATCTGGTGGACTCTATTCTTGGGTTCGCCCCAATATCTCTACTTTTCTTTCTCTTTTAACCGTACGCGAATGTCTTCCGGAAAACCCACCAACAGACTGCTGCTCTTAGGCTTGAAAGTTTCGATCGCTGTATTTTTTATCCATTTGCTGATTCAAGAAGAAAAACTCAGCATGGCGGTCTTCCAGTCTGTTCTGAACGCGCCGGGCTGGCTGGCGCTTGCGGCAGGCTGCCTGAGTTCGATTGTGATTCTGGGCGCATTGCGTTGGAATACATTGCTCGCTGTCCAGAATATAAGACTGCCGTTTCGTCGGGTGCTTCAGTTTTCGATGATTGGTTTATTTTTCAACGTATTGCTTCCCGGTGCGACAAACGGTGATATCATTAAAGCGTATTATACAGCATCCGATGCTCATGGGAAAAAAATTGCAGCGGTATTTACAGTAATAGCGGATCGGGTATGCGGTCTTATGGTGCTCTGTATCATCACCGGATGCTGCACAATTGTTGCCATTCTGACCGACAGCCCGGGGTGGCTGGAGAGCGGGTGGAAAATAACGCTGTACTCGTTTGGGGTTGTCATTGGAGTCGCAGCCGTTCTTGGAATTGTGGGGTATTTTCTTCTGAAACTGAAACCCGGCGGATTCATTAAGAATTTGCTTGAAAAACACGTGCAAAATAATACCATAACACAAATCAGTTCCGTCATGGGAGTATACAGAAAAGAGCCGAAATCTCTGGTTTGGGTCTTTGTTTATTCCACTGCAGCGCATTTCAGTATGTTTGTTGCGCTTTTCAGTTTTGGTCGGGCGCTTGGCGATACATTGAGCCTGTCGCGATATATCTTTATCCTTCCGTTCGGTCTGATTGTCAATGCACTGCCTGTTTCGCCTGGAGGGATCGGCGTAGGAGAGCAGGGGTTTGAAACCATATTTTCTCTTTTTGACAGCAGGTACGGCGCACCGGTATGTGCGTTGCTGCACGCGAGCATGATTCTGATCGCAATGGTTGGCGCGGTAGTATACCTGCTGTCCGGGAAGACACCCAGGGAGGAAGCGATTGATTGACAAGGAACTGCTGGAAATTCTTGCATGCCCGTTGTGCAAGGATAAGGTTACGCTTCATTCGGAAAGGGAACGACTTGTGTGCGGCACATGCCGGAAAATGTATCCCATCAAAGACGGAATCCCGGTTATGCTTCCGGATGAAGCAGAACCTATGACCTATTCTGACTGACATTATTAAATAAGGCTTAGCAAATTGAAGGCAATCTTATCTGACATTCATTCAAACCTGGAAGCCTTCCAGGCAGTACTGGAGGATATTTCCCAAAAAAACATTGACGAGATTTATTGTCTGGGCGATGTTGTCGGGTACGGCCCTAATCCAAGAGAGTGCCTCAAAATGGCCAGGGAATTTCAGGTGATTATCCGAGGCAATCACGAATCCGCGCTTTTTCAAGACTCCGGCAAATTCAATCCCAAGGCCAAGGGCGCGATCGACTGGACCCGGGAACAGCTTGAGCAGGAAGAGGATATGCTTGAGTATGTCAAGAGCCTGAATGAATTTACCGAGGTTGAAGGTGTTATGTGTGTACACGGAAGCCCGCTGGAGCCGACATCGGAATATATTATTCCGGCCTATGCAGCAGAAAAGAACCGCCTTCGAAAACTCTTTGAATTTGTACCCAACTTCTGCTTTGTCGGGCACACGCACATTCCAGGCATTTTTACCGATGATTTGAACTTCACTCCGCAGCGGGAGTTGCTTGCCAATCTGTATATGCTCGAACCGGGCAAAGAAAAGGCCATCATCAATGTCGGTTCTGTGGGCCAGCCCAGAGACCGCGATCCGCGAGCTTGCTATGTGACCTTTGACGGGGATTCCGTTGTGTACCGGCGGGTGGAATACGATCTGGAGCAGACCGCTAAAAAGATTTTTTCAGTTAAATCGTTAGACAATTCACTTGGCAGGCGCCTGGTCAGCGGGATGTAATAGGCTGCTGCCTTTTTTCTCCAGTTTGATATCTTCAGGTGTGATAAATTTTTTGATATACGCCTTGGCGGTAAGTTCTTTAACCAGCCTGTCTGTAGCGATTTTTTTCCGTTTTCGTGAAATACGGTTGATCAACTGAACGGTCATGTCAAAATTCAACGGCGTCTTAGCTGTACTCTTTATATCCTTTACGTAGATGATGTAGGTCAGGTCGCTGATTTCAATCGTATCCATGTCTCCTTTTTTTGCAGCGAAAATAACTTTTTCCAGCTTGAGCGCAAAATCACCGGGTTTGACCCATCCCCGTTGTGCATCCGCCGGTTTTTTGATATCCTTTCCGAATTTGACCGCAATGTCAGTAAACGCAGTTCCCTGCTGAAAGAGTGCGCGGATTTGCTTTATTTTCTTCGTTGTATCTTTCTTGATGGAGAACATGCAGACATAGCGTTTTTCCTCTTTGCTTTTGCCCAGTTCCAGTTTGGTATACATAGTCTTGATTTCTTCGGGACCGGGAATGCCCGGAAAGAGCATTCGCGTATTTTCATCAATCAGACGTTTTCGCATAATGTCTTCCTTGATTTTATTACGGTATTCGTAAATGGTCATTCCCTGTTCCATGAGCAGGCGCTGGAGTCGCTGATAGCCGCCCACGCTTTCGGCAAACTTTTCCAGTTTTTCCTTGGCCTCTTCACGGGTGACTTCAATTTTAAGCCGCTTGGCTTCCTTTACCAGCAGACTGTTCTCAATCAGGTATTTCAGGATTTCACCGGAGGTTTCCCGCAGCTTCATTGCGGCCTCCTTTTTTGTCATCTCTCCGTTGAGAACTTCTTCTCGCATACGGATTTCCAGGTACATCAGTGATTTCTTGAGTTCTCCGTGCGTGATGATGTCATCATCCACTTTTGCAATAATAAAATTTCTGCCCGGGGTATTTGCAGGATTTCGGGCTTTATCCGGATTCCCTTTTTTATTCAGAAAATCATCAAGGGAAGAGCGTTCTCCGGCAACCTCCAGAGGCTCCTCTTTTTTAGGTTGGCATGCGGAAAGAAGACCCATCGCAACCACCGCCGCGAGTGTCAATCGGAGCAGGGATTTCCATGTGTTTTTATTCATGATATTTCTTTTCCAGTTAAGGGTGCGACGACGAAATAAAAGCTTGTAAGGCAGAATGTTAAGGTGGTTAAAGCTGAAAGCCTTTTCTCAAGCGAGACTAATTGTAACAATGCCGGTTCGTGCGTCAAGTCTTTCATTATTTTTCTTTTGACCAAAGGGATGGAATGGATATAATATATGTTTTTATTTAAGTGCAGACATCGTCTGATCCCCTGACACTTTTGATTGAGTAGAAAGAGGTTTGAAAAATCCATGGACAACCATCAAGGTACTATTAAGAATCTCCTGATCGAAGACGAAATCAAGGAAAGTTATCTCCGCTATGCCATGAGTGTTATTGTAAGCCGGGCTTTGCCCGATGCCAGGGACGGGCTCAAACCCTCTCAGCGCAGAATCCTCGTGGCGATGAACGACCTGAATCTCGGCCCCAGAGGGAAGTACAGAAAATGTGCCAAGATCGCCGGTGACACATCCGGAAACTACCATCCGCATGGAGAATCCGTCATTTATCCAACCCTGGTCCGAATGGCACAGAGCTTCAACTGCCGTTACCAGTTGGTGGACGGACAGGGAAACTTCGGATCTGTGGATGGCGATCCGCCGGCAGCCATGCGGTATACGGAAGCGCGTATGACACGCTATTCCACAGAAATGCTTGATGACATTGAATACGAGACCGTTGATTATGTGCCGAATTATGATGAAACCCGTACTGAACCGGTTGTATTTCCATCCAAGTTTCCCAACTGTCTGTGCAACGGAAGTTCTGGAATCGCGGTTGGAATGGCGACCAATATTCCGCCGCATAATGTAAAGGAAGTCTGCAAGGCCGTGATTGAGCTGATCGAAAATCCGGAAATCACCATCCCGGAACTGATGGAACATATCAAAGGACCGGATTTTCCAACCGGTGGCCAGATTTGCGGCCGAAAGGGCCTGCTGGAAGCCTATACATCCGGCAGAGGACGAATCACACTTCGCAGCAAGATCAAGTTTGAGAATCTCAAGGGCGGCAAGGTGAATGTTGTGGTTACCGAGATCCCGTATCAGATCTCCAAGACTTCAATTATCGACCGGATCGTTAAATGCGTTAAGGAAGAGCGGCTTAAAGGCATCGCGGATGTCAGGGACGAAAGCGACAAGGACGGAATGCGCCTGGTTATTGAGCTGAAAAAAGGCGAAGATGAGCATGTTATTGTCAACCAGCTCTTCAAGGAAACCTCTCTGCAGGTTACGTACAGCATCATTATGATTGCCCTGGTTAACAACCGGCCCATTACCCTTTCGCTCAAACAGATGCTTGAAGTTTTCCGGGATCATCGGGTTGAAGTGATTCGAAGACGGACCAAATTTTTGCTCAACAAAGCGGAAGCAAGGCTTCACATCGTCGAGGGACTGAAAATTGCAGTCCTGAATATCGATAAAATTATTGAGATGATTAAGAAATCCGAAAGTGTTGACGCGGCTCAGAAGGCCTTGATGAAAACATTTAATTTTTCAGAGATCCAGTCCAAAGCGATCCTGGAAATGAGACTTCAGCGATTGACCGCGCTAGAACGAGAAAAACTGGAAGCCGAATATCAGAAACTGATCGCAGAAATCCGTGAACTCAAATTGATTCTCAGCGACGAGAATCTGATCTTTGACATCATCAAAGAAGATATGTATGAAATCGCAGACAAATATGAAGACAGTCGCCGGACACAAATCGTGGGCGAGGCCAAGGATCTGGATATCGAAGACTTGATTGCCGAAGAAGACGTAGTGGTCACTATCAGCAATTCCGGTTATGTCAAGCGTCTGCCTATCGAAACATATCGCCGTCAGAAACGTGGTGGTAAAGGCGTAACCGGTATGGATATGAAGGAAGACGACTTTATAGAACATCTCTTTATCGCGTCCACACACGATTATATACTGTTCTTTACCGACGACGGCAAGGTCCACTGGCTCAAGGTATACGATATTCCCCAGATGGGGCGCACCTCCAGGGGACGGGCAATTGTAAATCTGCTCGAACTGCCAGAAAGTGTCGGGATTGCATCCCAGATGCCGGTGCGGGATTTTGACAACCGTCAGTTGGTCATGGTTACCAGCAATGGTATTGTCAAAAAGACCGAACTGTCCAAGTACGGTCGGCCGCAGAAAGGCGGTATTATCGGTATTAATATTGACAAAGGAGACCGGCTTGTTGGTGTGGTCACCACGCATGGAAAAGATGACATTATTATTGCAACCAAACAGGGATATGCAGTTCGTTTCAGCGAAAACGATCTTCGAAGCCAGGGCCGGGCTACGCGCGGCGTAAAGGGGGTTCGTCTGCAAAAAGGTGATCACGTGGTTGCCGTACTCAAACCCTCTGAGACAACGACCTTTCTGACCATTGCGGAGAACGGCTTTGGAAAGCGAACCGAATTCGATGCGTACAGCACAATTAAACGGGGAGGCAAAGGCGTAATTAACCTGAAGGTTACGGATAAAACCGGACCGGTCGTCGGCTGCATGGCGGTGACGGAAGAAGACGAAATTATGCTTATGAGTGCCAAGGGCATGGTGGTTCGAACCAAAGTCGATTATATTTCCGTGATCGGTCGTGCCACACAGGGGGTAAAATTGATTACGCTGAAAGAATCCGACAAACTTGTTGCTCTTGCCAGAATTCAGAGCGATGATGACGAAGACCATTCCGAGTCTCAGAACGAAGAGAAAACACCCGACGGGGACAAGTCCGCGGAGAAATCAGAG
>CAZGEP010000130.1:0-14158 GCA_964524955.1 uncultured Planctomycetota bacterium
TCCTGTTATATCATGGTTTCAGTCAATGGTATCCACCCCGCCCTTGCAGAACGGGTGACAGCGAAGCAGCCTCCACAGCGTCAGCAGACTTCCTTTAAGCAGCCCCTTTTTTCGCAACGCGATCTTCGCGTATTCCGAACAGGTAGGCACAAACCTGCAGCAGGGAGGAATCGCCCTGGAGATGGTCTTCTGATATACAGAAATAAAAAGAATAAAAGACCTACACAATATGTTCATGTTTCGTAAACCGTATAAAATCATTTTCAAAATCCGGATACCCGCTATCGACCGAGGGAATCCTGGGTATCATGACCAGATCCACCGGTCTGGGAATCCGGAAGCGGTTGTTTCTGAAAATCGCCCTGAACCGGCGCTTAATCCGATTCCGCTGAACCGCGTTGCCGTGTTTTCTACTCACAATAACACCAAGCCGGGGATAGTCAAGAGTATTCCGAATCCAGATCACAATCAGCGATTGACCGGAAAACCGCTTGCCGTTTTCCAGAACATTTTTGAAATCGTCCTGTTTTCTGACCCTTTCCAACCGGGTTAAGGTTTTTCTGGTTCCGTATTCCCTGTTCTCAGCCACCGCACTCCTGCTTTCATATCGTTATTCAAACGTCACAGGCTGTCCGGTTGCCTCGACAACCTGCCGCCACAGAGCTGAATCAGGCCGGATGTTATTCTTTCTGGAAATCGCCGCATGAATAGGAACATTTGTAAAGATATTGTTCCAGATCCCGACAAGCATACCGGTCTTTCCTGCCGCAGCAGCATGAACCGCATTCTGCGCAAGCTGAATACAGAATGTACTGTCCGATACCGTGGCCGGAACACTGCGAATAATATAACTCGGATCAATATACTTGATATTTACCGGAATTGATTTCTCTTTAAAATAATCCGCAACCGCTCCCTTGAAATAAAGGCCGCTGTCCTTGAGCTTAACATTACCGCCCGCGTCTTTCTCCGGATGCTTCGGATTGGTCTCAAACCAGTCCTGACCTACGCCTTCAGCAATTACAACTACGGCATGGCCGCGGGTCCAGATCCGTTTTTCAAGGATCGGAAGAAATCCCTTTTCCAGATTCAGCGGAATCTCGGGAACCAGTACAAAATTTACGTCATTCATGCCAAGGGCTGCGTGTGCGGCAATAAATCCCGACTGCCGTCCCATCAGTTTGACGATGCCGATCCCATTGATCGCACCAATCGCTTCAGTATGCGCAGCACTGATTGCCTGACTGGCTGTACTGACCGCGGTCTCAAAACCAAACGATTTTTCGATAAAACTGATGTCATTGTCAATGGTCTTGGGCACGCCCACCACCGCTGTCTCAATACTACGCGCCCTGAGTTCCTTGTGAATCTTCAAGGCCCCGCTCAACGTTCCGTCCCCGCCCACAGCAAAAAAGATATGAATACCCAGCTCTTTGAGTCGTTCGGCCATTGCTTCTATGGGCGGATTGCCTCGGGAGGAACCCAGCAGTGTACCGCCGAAGAGATGAATATTCTTGACTGTCTCCGGGGTCAGCTGCATGGGCGGATACTCGGTCTGCGGATCCAATCCGCGGTATCCGTAACGAATCCCGAGAATATCTTTGATCCCGTATCCGTAATAAAGCGTATTGACCAGCGAACGGATGACATCGTTGAGACCGGGACACAGCCCGCCGCAGGTCACAATGGCGGCACGGGTTTGAATCGGATCAAAATAGATTTTTTCCCGGGGTCCTGCCACCTCAAAAGATTGACGTTGATCCGACAGTCCAACAATTGGATTACACAGCGTCCGCTCCCGGTCATCCGTGAATTTAAATTTTTCAAGCGGAGAATCAATCGTACATTCACCCAGAGCCTCTATGGTAAAATCCATCGGCTTATTCGTCCCTTCCATTGATAAGCATAAGAAAATAAAGAAGCTGTGCCAACGCTGTAACCGTTGCAGCAATATAGGTGGCAGCCGCCGCATTGAGCACACTGGCAACCCCTGCCTCTTCCTCAGGCGAACGGACAATCCCCATCTCCTTCAATTGTTTCTTTGCTCTGGAGGAGGCATTGAATTCAACAGGAAGCGTAATCAGCTGAAAGACCACCACCGCGCCGAAGAGCCAGACACCAAGCATGGCGACAACCTTACCTCCGACAACAAGACCCAGCCACATCAGAAGAAATCCAATGCCGATCATACCCCATGAGAGATGAGACCCGATACTGGCAAGCGGTACAATATGGTTTCGCAGGGCAAGCGGTGCGTATTCCCGCGCGTGCTGAAGCGCGTGGCCGGCTTCATGACAGGCTACGCCTACGGACGCCAGACTCCGGCCGTCATGCACATCCGGGCTGAGCCGAAGAATTCTGGCAGCCGGATCGTAATGATCAGAGAGAAATCCACTGACCCGTTCAATCTGAACGTCAAAAAGTCCGGATCGATCCAGCATTTCACGTGCTGCCTGCGATCCGCTCATACCGCTGCTCACAGGCACACGACTGTATTTGGAAAACGCAGTCTTGACCATCACCTGCGCAAGCAGCGCAATCAGCATGGCAGGCCCCACAATAATGATATAACGAATATCCATAAAAAACATCTTACAAAAACCACCTTTACCAATTTCGCTGTTATAAAGAGCGGTGTAATCTTTTAATACCAGACAAACATCTTTTTGTTAACATTATGCACTTCGTTTGCGTATAGAAAGATTGTTGTTTTTTCTTGTGTTATTTCTTGATTGTTATTTTTTGCCTGATGTATTGTTATTCCAACATGCATCGTCGACAAAAGAATGTCTTGGCCGCGCCAGATCCTTCTTGATCAATTCTTCTCCAACGTCTGTATTATCAATTATAATTTTTGCATAAAGCTCAAAGGTATCATAATGCCGAGCGATATTTCTTAATTTTATATCCTTTCCATTAAGTAACATTTTTTTCAAATACTCTTTTGCAGCCTTTCCTTTATCAGCCCATTCTTTATTATTAATCATAGGTGTATCAGCATTAATAAGAACAACAGGGATTTTGTCTCCTATAATTTCAGGCCAATCTTTAATTGTGACGATTATCTTGTCTCCACTTTCAACGTCATTAACCACAGTAACATCAATGCTTCCATATGATTTTGATGATTTTAAAGGATTTAGGACTATCCCTAATGATCCAATTGGCGCCTTTGCAGCCATAATAAAGCATGTTGCAATAATAAAAATATATAAGACAAAACCAATTCTTTTACAAGATATGTTCATCATTACTACTCCTTATTCATTTGGCCATGTTATCTTTAATGTTGGATTCGTTGTACCAACAATACAAATATCTTCGGCTGGCACCGTTATTAAGACATAGTCTGCTTCATATACATAGAAGTCATCTGTTTCACTATCGGTTTGTTTATTTCCGGATTCATTTTCAGCGTGTATTTCAAGTTTAACTGTATAATCGCCTGGTTCGAGCTCTGTTTCATCGTCTTCCGGAATCAAGCAGCCTGGTATTTCACATAAATCATTAAAATCCTCCGGTTCACGTGCATTCTGCCAGCCGCTGTCCTGGATAACTTTATCATCTTCATCCATTACTGTCCATCGGTACTGTTTGTTCAGCGTATAGTCGTTCCAATCAAACTGACCGCAGGCCGCCGATGCGGTAAATCTCTCATTTACGCAGCCAACGTATGGGGTTACCTGTATTGACTTGATCGACGGGCAGGCAGTAAGATGAATAAGGAATGCAATCAGACCGGTAAATACACACAACCAAATGAATAGAAACTTTCTGGCTAATATGACTGAGTTTAAAAACCTTTTAATCATAACTCTACGTCTTTCTTACCAAACGAAATTTATAGCTCAACTTTAATAAACTTTCTATGAACTGAATAAACAAACCGCTTTCATATTAAAAATCACCGACGGAAAGTCAAGACAATTCTACATACTCCGTGGGCAGGCAGTTTTACAAAGAACACTACGACGGGCTGGCGTACGTATCAGTTGAAATCCCCAACCGTTCGAGATGAGGTGCAATGGCCTTGCGATTGTTTCCGGCAAATGCCACCAATTGACTGATCTTCTCCTGGGGGTCGCCGGATCGGTACCAAACCTGGAACTGCTGGTGCTGAAATTCCCGGATCCGTCCGTCCAGAGCAGTGAGATCACCGAACTCCTGACGCAGCATCCGGTCCAGACGCGCACGGATATCCGCACAAGCCGGATCTTCACCCAGATCCTCCAGCTCCTGCGGATCCTTTTCCAAGTTAAAAAGCTGCGGTCGCATTCCTTCATAGTGGATATACTTCCACTCGTTCTGGCGCACCATGAACTCTCCGGTCACCGCCGCCGGACCATGATATTCACCGAATATGGCCCGATCACTTTGCTCATCGGGCTGCTCCGCCAGGGCGACCAGATCCTGCCCCCGCATCTCCCTGGGAACGCAACACCCCATGGCGCTCAGGATGGTGGGGTTAATATCGAGATGGGAGACTGGTATGTCGACTCTTTGTCCAGCCGGAACGCCCGGGCCGGCCATGATCAGGGGCACATGAACGCTGGAATCAAAGAAGTTGCATTTCTGCCACATCCCGTGATCCCCCAGATTGTCTCCATGATCACTGCTGTAGATAATCAGTGTTTGATTAAGAATACCCTTTTCTTCGAGGTTGTCAATAATGCAGCCAATGGCGTCATCAACCCAGGTAATGCTGGCATAGTAGCTCTTTCGGATCAGGTGCAGCTGCTCGTCGGAGAGAAGCCCCTCAATGTTCCAGTGAAAGCGCAGTTCTTTGAGCGCCGGGTGCAGGTTATCCAGGTATCCTTCGGGTATGACCGGCATTGGAATGTCAAGACCGTCATACATGGCCACATATTTCTTCGGAACCTTAAAGGGGCAGTGCGGTCGTACAGTATTGGCAAACAGGTGCCAGGGCGCTGCATGATGATCTGTCTGATCAAGCCAGGATAAAATGTGCTTGAACGGATGCGGCAGATCGGCATGATCCAGGTGCTCTACGCCCAGCATCATCTTTGAGATATCAAACCGTTTGACCGAAGGCGTTCGCAAGAACTCGGCAAAGGCCAGGGGATTTCGGGGCGTGGGCAGCACAGCCTCATATCCATGATCAACATCAGGCAGAAAATCCATGCGCCCGACACTGGCGGCCTTGATTCCGTTTTGGGTCAGGTGATGAGCAACAGTAGGTGTTTTGCCGTCAAAACAGGTGGCATTGCCATAGGAGTTGATTTCGTGGGGATACCGGCTGGTGGCAAGGCAGGCACGCGCCGGTCCGCAGATCGGGCTGACAGTGTAGGCATTGGTAAACTGAAGTCCCCGCTCTGCCAGACGATCCAGATTGGGCGTCTGCACACATGGATGGCCGGCGGCACCAAAGCTGTCGCCGCGGTGCTGATCCGTCATTATAAATACTACATTTCGAACACTCACTTTTCTTGCTTTCGTCGTCAGGTTATGCCTGCGTAAGGCGGTGTGGCAGAGGATCTTTTATAACGTCGTACATATCCAGAAGCTGTGTGGTCAGCTCCCAGAAAACATGGTCATAGGCCGGTGCAGCAGAATGTCCGGGCTTTTCTGCGGCGGGAATGCCCGCCTCCGGCAGATCGCCCCAGGGGGGACCGTCTGCGGCATTTTCATTCGCCGGCGATGAGTCAGCGCAAAAGAGTGGTGCCAGATTATGACCCTGCACCCCATCGTGAACCGGCAGCCCCAGGAGCGACATCAGGGTCGGATAGATGTCAATCTCCTGCACCAGTCCATCCACCTGGCAGCCGGGCTCAATGCTGCCGCGGCAGGTGGCACCGGCATATCGTTGGGATTGTACATGCTGCTGAAGGGAGTCGGCGCATTGAACGGATGGTGCGGATCGTCCTCAATATTATACAGCTCCGCCGGATTGCCGGATGCCACATCTCTCTGGTCAAGCGGTCTGGCAGACTCGCATTTCAGAAACGCAAAATACGCCTCCAGGTCCTCGAACTCACCTCTCTCCGGCAGCTCAACTCCAGAGCTCTCCAGATTATCGGCGTTCATGAACCGGACCAGGTCCACGAGTTGATAATCCCGTAACGGACGCTTACTGAAGCGATCCGGCCAGAGAAGTTTCCAGTCTCCGTCACGAATGGCGGCATTAATTCCGGGCAGAGGCTCATAGCTGGACCATTGCCAGCAGCGTTCCGGATATTCAGACACAGAGCGCCCTTGCAGTATCGGCATCACATCCACTCCGTCATGGTCAATCTCTTCCGGAATATCGGCGCCACAGCTATTGAGCAGGGTCGGGAACCAGTCTGCAAAATGGACAACATCCCCGACGTCCCGGCCGCCCTCAAGATGCCCCGGCCAGTGCATGATCATGGGAACGCGAATCCCGCCTTCGTAGACATTGCCTTTACCGCCACTGAAAGAATGGTTGTACCGTTTCTTTTCCCCGTTCATCACTGGTCCGTTGTCACTGGTAAACATAACAATCGTATCTTCGGCAAGTCCCAGGTTGTCCAGTTCCGCCAGAATCTTCCCTACCCCGGCATCCATATTCCGGATCATTCCGTAAATTGTACTCACCTCTTCAGTAAATTTCCCGGTATCCCGAAAGGGCTTCACGTCATCCTCCGGTGCCTGCAGCGGTGTGTGCGGCGCATTGTAGGCCAGATGCAGAAAGAACGGCTCCTCCAGGTTACGCCGGATAAACGACATGGCTTCATCCGTAAAGACCTCGGTCAGGTACCGGCCGTCACAATGCTCACGCACGCCGTTGCGGTTGAGGGTCCACTGATAGTAGTCCATCAGGCCGCCGCAGAAGCAGACGGTTTCATCAAATCCGCGATGGTGCGAAGCCAGGTCGCCCTCCCCCAGATGCCATTTGCCGACCAGCCCGGTTCTGTATCCGGATTTCCGGAAAAGCTCTCCAATGGTTGTCTCGTCCGGAGACAGATACTGAAACGGCCGGTGGTGCGGAAGGTCAACCGCGCCAACCCGCTGGGGATACTTGCCGGTCATCAGTGTGGCCCGTGCCGGAAAACAAACGGGTGAGGATGAATAATGCTGGGTCAGAACCACCCCCTGCTCCATCAGCCGGTCAAGAGTCGGCGTTTAGGACAATCCGCCGTTAAAGGCGCTGAAGTCACCGTAGCCCATGTCATCGGCAATGATAAAAAGAATATTTGGTGTTCGGTTCATTGTGTTTTTTCCTCGTTATCGTTGGTTCCTGAAACCGGATTGTACGGCGTTGCGCCTTATTCAAATTATATTCCAAATTCCGGGTTGTCAAAAACTTCTTTGACAACAACAGCTGAACGATATATAATAGGTTCAGGCAGACATGGCTGACTGCTTGAAAAAAGGAAGGTCGTTAGGCACAGCTGTACTTTTATCTTGATTTCAAACAACACAGACAGATGTATTGTCTGTATTGTTTTTAACTAACGTCCATTATGATTGAAGAAAACATATCCTTTAATCTGCACAACGAAATCATCAATCAAATCAATGATTCCGTCTTTATTGTTGACGCTCAGAGCGCGGAATTCGTCTACGTCAACCCATCGGCCTGCAAACTTTTTCAATACCCGAAGGAAAAAATGCTCAGCCGCCGGACCGTAGACATGTCCCTGACTATTGCCAACATGAAAGCGTGGCAGGAGCATGTGCAGCGAATCCGGTCCCAAGAAGAACTGATCCATGAGACATTTTTCAAAAGACGGGACGGATCCATTATTCTGGTTGAAGTCAACTCGCGACACATTTTACACCATGAAACCGAATATATCATTTCCGTGGCTCGGGACATTACCGGTTCCGAACAACTCCGGCAATCGCTGCTCAAGAGTGAAGAGCGATTCAAGTCCCTGTGCAAATCCGCCCCCATAGGAATATTCCTTATAGACCAGAACGGAGACATTATCTTTGTCAACAGGAAACTCACGAAAATCCTTGAGCTGCCGTCCGAAAATATCTGCAATACGGATTGGAAAGAACTGCTTCATCCGCTGGACCGGGTGGAAATGCTGTATAAATTCAAACAGCTGCGCGACAATAACACGGATGTAAGCACTCCGTTCCGGATACGGGTTTCCGACAACCGCATTAAGTGGCTCTTTATCCGTACGACACCGGTTCTGTCCGCTTCCAAAGAGGTGGTGGGTCGTGTAGGAACCATTGAGGATATTACAGAACAGCGAACGATTGAAAAATCCCTGTACAGCAGCGAACAGCAGTTCCGGAAAATATTTGAAGAAGGCCCTGTCGGAATGGCACTGGTGCGGATGGATACCACCATCGCCAACATCAACAAACGCCTTTGCGATATGCTGGGCTACAGCGACTGCGAATTAACCGGCAAAAGCTTTTTGGACATCACCCATCCGGCGGATATCAAAAAAGACCTGAATTTATCCAGCCAGCTCTTTTCCGACAAAATCCCCTTTTACAGCATAGACAAGCGGTTGATCAAAAAGGATAATTCCACGGTCTGGGTATCCCTGACAGCCACCGTAACCCATGATAAAGAAGGCGCTCCGCTGTATGGCCTGGTCATGGTTCAGGACATTTCAGATCACATTACATCCAAAAGAAAGCTCCAGGAAAAAAACGCAGCCCTGAGTGCACTGATCGATCAAATTGAATCAGAAAAACAGAAAATTAAAGATATTGTCGTGGAAAACGTGGATACACAGATCAAACCCATGCTCACCCAACTCCGGAAAAACGTCAACCCGTTAAACACACAGTACCTCTACCGGATCGAGAAAAACATTGACGACCTGACTTCGGATTTTGGACGCAAACTTCTGGGACAGAACTCACCGCTTACAGCGCGTGAAATTGAAATCAGCAAGTTGATCAAGGACGGCCTGTCCACAAAAGAAATCGCTGAAATGCTTCACCTTTCTGTTCAGACGGTCAGTTCACACAGGAGAAACATCCGAAAAAAGCTCAAGCTCAACAACAAGAAAAAAGCGCTCTCTGTTTTCCTGAATAAACTCACCAACAATTAGGTAAATAGCCTACCCATTTTTTACCTGCTTAATCCCCATTGCATTTTTCTGACAAACTGTATGATTATCAGGAAGTTATGAATAGAAACTCTTTCATATTCCCCTCCGGCAGGGATTTTTACTTCCCCCAAAGAGCCTCGTGCTCTAACATCCTTTTGCCCTGCCGGAGGCTTTTTTGTATCCATATACAGTAGCCCGCACAACCACTCCAAAAACCCAAACAAACCACCTGTTTCCAATTCGAAACGGTTTTATTATTTACATAACAATATATCACTTGCATATGCAGGACCCGGAATTATAATACTGCGGCCATGAAACAATTTCGATTTGCACACCACTTTCTCAGCCTTGCCGCCGCTTTTCTTGTGGCTCTGACACCTGCATTTCACTGCATCCACCTGATGACATGCCGCCGCCATTCGCACTGCTCTTTAAAGTGCGACAACCATACCTGCCGGGAACATTCGCACGATGTCTCCACAACCAGCCGTTTGGAAACCGATAGACACAACTGCCCTGCGCACGATCCGGACACCTGCCCGATCTGCCGCAGCTATATCTCCCTGATGAAAGGGGCTATTATTCCGGCCCTCCCGCCCCATATCCATTTCGAGTTCATCGACCGTTTATACCCAATTCATGTCCCAGACATTCCGGCAACAGATGAATTTTCAACCAGCCGTCCCCGGGCTCCTCCTGCCTGCTGAATCTCATCTTTTTATCTTTCAGTGTTGTTGCGCAACATCTATTCTGCTGATTACATGGAGCACGATCCGATTGATCCGTTCAATTCAGAATCAGGCGCTGGCTTGACAAACCGCTGCACCTGCAACTCAAACAGAAAACCAGGCAATGTACGACTTCGTAAATTCAGCTACAGACAGGAGGAAAAACTGTGTACCGATTAAAGACTCTTTTCGCCGCATGTTTCATTTTGTTACTATCGATTTGCTCATCACAGGCAAACGACAAACCACAGAATGCACCCGATAGGGTTTCCGACACGACCGGCGAGCGGGATGTACTTCAGCTCGAAACCATCGTAATTCAAAGCAGGGCCACGTCGGAAGACAAGCAGCATATTGAAAGCCGTAAACTTCAGTCGCACAAGGTAGTGGACCTGTCCGAAATCCTATCCGATGAACTGGTCGAAGTTCAGATGATACGAAAGAGCGGTTACGGCAACGAAGTATCCATGCGCGGATTCGGGCAGGAAAACATGAAAGTCATGCTGGACGGTGGACTGCTTGAAGGCGCCTGCGGCAGCCGCAAGGATCCGTCTCTCTCCCACATCAATATGCTTACCGTCAAAAACATCATCATCCGCCAGGGACCGTTTGACGTTACACGTCCCGGATGCCTGGGCGGATATGTGGATGTAATCACGAAAAAGCCGGAATCCGGATTTAACGCTGAAGTTCTTGGCAAGGCCGGCAGTTTCGGCTTTTACAGCGGAGGATTCATCACCCGTGGCGGCTCAGACAAAGTTCAGGGCCTGATCGGATATAATTTTTCCAGGTCCGGACAGTACAGGGACGGTTCTGGAAACAGGCTGTGGAAAGTGCGAGAAGGCATGGGTGCTTCCTATAATGCAGACGGCCGAGACGCGGCAGGGTTCAGCAAACACGATGTATGGGGAAAGCTCCGGTGTAAGCCGTCAGAGCAGCATACCATTCTGCTCGAACACACATATGGAAATGCCAGGGACATACTCACACCCCGGGTGGCGTTTGATACGGAAGAAGAAATCACCCATATGACAAAGGCAGGCTGGGAAATGAAGGAGGCCTGCGACTGGTCAAAAAAACTCACAGTTTCCTTTTACCGAAACGACGTAGGGCACTATCCCTTCCAGGATTTTCGTGCTGTGGGTGTACCCAAGAATAACAAGGTTAAATCAACAATTACCGGAGGCAAGGTTCAGAATCTTACCCCAACTGATTTTGCATCCTTCACCTACGGCATCGACATCTATCACCGGAGCTGGACTGGCGATGTCTTTAACAGCCTGACCGGTGCCAAACTCAATGACAACCTGATCCCGTCAGTGAACACACTGAATATCGGAAGCTATATTCAGATGGACAAAAAACTTGAGAAATGGTCACTGGGGATAGGACTCCGGCTGGACCATTTCTCACAGAAAGCGGATGAGACCCTGGTCCACACCCGCAGAATTACGGATACAAATCGTCAAACCGATGTCCTTGCAGGTGGTCATGTGTCTGCGGAGTATTTCATCAACCCCCAGGCCATGCTTTTCGGCGGCATCGGCCGGAGTTACCGCACACCCACATCCACCGAACGGTACATCCAGGGCAATCCCGGATTCTTCGGAAATCCCAAACTGAAGCCCGCGGGCAACACAGAACTGGATCTCGGATTCCGATACGAACGGCGTCGATGGATGCTTCAGATCAAGGGATTTTACTCCTTTCTTGAACATTTTATCTACCAGGAAAACAACCTTGCCGGTTATCGAAGCTACACCAACATTGATGCACGAATCTATGGCGCTGACATAAAAGCCCGTGTGAACCTGGTCCATGGATTCAACCTTGGAGGAGGTCTGGCCTGGCAACGTGGAGAAAAAGTCAGTCATCCAGACAACAATTCCGATGATGACCTCGGGCAGATTGCTCCAATAAAAACACAGCTGGCCTTGAACTATAACAATGACAGTCCGTTCAGTCGTACCGATATGAACCTGTTCGGAACCCTGGAGTGGATTCACTCTGAAGAAGCCAGAGCCATTGACCGGGATGCCGGGGAACAGCAGCTTCCGTCATGGGATATCATCAACCTCCGGCTGGGGTACCGTTTCCGGTTCTGCACACTTCATGTCGGCGCGGACAACCTGTTCGACCGGAAATACACTGTGGCCAATTCCTACGAGTGGGACGTGATCGGTGGCTCCGTAGCAAACCCGGCTGTTGTGAGTGAACCCGGACGTTTTCTATACGCAAGTCTGGGTTTCACCTGGTAAAATACCAGGAATCAAATCTTCTTTTTTCCGGTTTCACTTCCACAATCCCCGACCCGTCCTGACAACGTCAGGACGGTTTTTTTCTGTACCGGACCGGAATGCGGGCCGCATCGGCCTCACACTCAACGCAGCCGAACGCAGGTCCAACTCTGCAAACCTGCCGGTGGTGCAAGAGCGGGAGGTCTTCGATCCGAATATCGCCGCGATAAACGCGCTCCACCACGTCCTTTTATTCGTGGTTGCCACACACGCATACACCAGCACGCGAAGCGCACTTTCGCCTTCCAGGCAGGACTGAAATTCATTGACAAGACGCGACTCCCTTGCTGCATCCACGCGGGCATCCCGGCCAGGACCCAGAATTCTATTCTTTTCCTGCCATGGCAGACTGGAGTGAACGATCAAAAGCCGCAGTTCCCGGTCGGACAGGCGTTCATAGCTCCCGTCATCGTAGAAGCCCAATTCTCCGGCATGGATCACTGCGTCGGACTGGGTCCGCACGGCAAGATCGTCAACAGAGCCAAGTTGGCCATTGGAATCGCTGACCAGCAGAAATCAGGTGCGAACGTCTTTCATGCGTTGTCCGGCGTGCCGGTTCCATAGGAGGATTGGATCGCCTTCTCCATGCTCGCGACTTCGTCATCGGACAGGAAGTCGTAGTGGCTGCCGCGCTTCCGGGCGGAAAGACGCCCGTTGTTTTGGAGACAGAACCGGATAAACAGGTCGATCTTCCGGTCGGGCATGTCGACGATCTTCTGGATCGTCTTCCTGGTCTCGTCGTAGTTGGCAAGAAACGACAGTTCCTCGACGAGTTCCGTGTCAATGGTATGCTTGATGAACCTGAAAAGCGCCTCGGCCTGTGCCGTCATATCGATGTAAGCGTACCACCTCCCGGTGTCGTTCTTCACGGTCATGCGCCCGTCTTCATCAAGCCCGTAATCGACCAGTGCCATGAGTGGACGCGAGAACGCTTCCAGCGATAAATCATAATCGCCCGAGTTCTTCAGTATCGACGCCGACACGGGGAACATGATGCCTTTGGGCGTAAAACCCTGGCGCGCGAGGATGTTGTGGATCAGAAAGCGGTGGATGCGTCCGTTGCCGTCCTCAAAGGGATGCAGGAAGACAAATCCGTAGGCAATAGCCGCCGCATGAACCACGGGATGGACTCCACCTTCCTCCATGCGCGTATGTGCGGAGATGAGGCCCGCCATAAGCGATTCCAGATCATCAGGCTTCGGGCAGGCGAAGTGGACCTTTTCCCGTTGCCACGCAACGCTTTCACCAACGTAGTTCTGGACCTTGCGATAATCCGAATCCTTGAAGCGCGGATCAACGATCCGGTTCTGGAGATTGATCAGGTGTGGTTTGTCACAGAAGTCCTCTTTCTCTGCGAGTTGCAGCATTGCGATAAAGCGCTCGGTGCGAGTCGAGCTCGGCTTGATGTGCTCGATTTCGAAGGACGACTTCGTTTCCTTGGTATACAGGTAACTCAATGCCCGCTTCAGCAGTTCGGGCGAATAGGCCGACACGACCTGTCTGCAGCGTTCGGTGAGGTCGGCGTCCTGGAAGCCGCGCAGCTCGTCCGTACGCCGGATGGTCGGGCAAAATCCAGCTTCTCCCGGCAAATTGTCGTTGATCTTCTGACGGCGTACCCGACGAGGCGGGGAAACTGTGACGTACTGCTCCGGATCAAGCAGATCTATATAGCCGCCCTGTTTCAGATCTTCCAATGGAAGCATCGACCCGGTCAGGAACTCGTACAGGAACCACAGCCGCCGGGCGTACTTTCCCCTCGGCTTGGACTCAACGTAGTTCTGGAATTCCTTCTGAGGAGCTACCTGGAACACGGCGGCAAGCATGGCAAGATTAGTCCCGTCGTATTTGAGTGCGAACTCGAGGTGATCGCCCAACGTGTCGCCGGGCCAATACTTGGCCGGGTAGATCTCATCCGTCATATCGGTGTTTGTCTCGATCCTGTGGAAATTCCCTGTGGCGACAAAAGACCGGTGCCAGTTGGAAATAGTGTCCAGATCAAACCGATCAATGAGCGCCTGGTAGCCAGCTGGCCTTGCGCCTGTTGATTCAAGATCATGTTCGTTCATGACCTCTCCGAGTAAAATGGGTAATCTGTGAGAATTATGAGTAAAACAGACTATTT
>CAZGEP010000131.1:0-14026 GCA_964524955.1 uncultured Planctomycetota bacterium
AAACGCTTTGGTGACAACGATTTAAGTGCAAATGGAGGCTGGAACATCCGATATACATCAAGATTTTCAAACATGAAGGGCATGGAATCGTGTATCGCGAAAAGAATTAAATACTTGAACAGAAAAGCAGGAGAACAGTAGAACGCAGGTAAAGCCTAAGGTTATATCCGACGGGTTCCTTTATCTGAAGATTTTTTATTTATCTACTGCTCTACTGATCTAATTTCACATGCTCTATTTTTTCTCGCAAAACGAGTAAAAATAGCCCCAAGGGGATTTGAACCCCTGTCGCGGGAATGAGAGTCCCGTATCCTGGACCGTACTAGACGATGGGGCCATTCATGGCATTGCGCTAATATAATACGCTGTAACCGCTGTTTGTCAACCGCTTTTTTACTCTTTCTTTACGGGACGGTCCTCCTTGTTTTCAGAGTCCGCCTTATCTTCGGTCGGCTTATATTTGGATACCGGTCGCTTCAGCGGTTTAAAGTAAACAGGTTTGGTTGGAAATCGTTCCGGCCCCTTGTTATATTTTATGAATGTTGAATAGATTCTCTTTCGAAGATCCTTGTCATGAATATAGTTCATAATTATTGTTTTTCGAGATACATCAATGGATGGATCCAGCCAGTCGATCTGCAGGTTATAGAAATCACACCCTTTGAAATAAATCATCTGGTTGATATCCAGTCGTATATTTTCAAACATCGACTTTTCAAAGACAAAGTCCATATACGGCCCATCCATCCCGGTATTCAACTCAATTTCTTTAAAGCTGAAGCAGCAATTACTGAACTTCACCCGACATCCGGCCTTACGCCGAATTCGAACCTGGCCGGTAAAACGGCTGTTTTTCACCAACATTTGTTTTTCTTTCAGGTCAAAAGGCGTTTTGGTAAATTCATTTCTGACAACCACGTTGTCCAGCAGCAGGGTTCCGTTACTGGTTCGCTCTGATCTCAGCGTAACGTCGGTAAACAATATTGGTTTACTGGCACTGCCACGGGCTGTTATTTTTCCGCTTTCCATAACAATACCCGGAAGGTAAGTCCGCTTGAGACTGCTGAGTTCATCACTTGAAAGCTGCTTGGATCGTATTTCAACCCCCGGATAAATAACCAATTCTCCTTTTTCTTTAAGAATAAGGTCTTCGACAATTACATAGGATTTGCCGGGTTTTAAGATTGCTCGTGATTCCAACGTTCCCTTGAGTTCCACCGGGCTTTCGGCCTGAATCAGTGAACAGCAAAGGAGTAAAACAATTCCACACAATTGAATCCGATTCTTTTTATCAACCATAGCGATTCATCCTCATTTTCTTATAGATTTCTATAATAATTTGCCAGAACGTCCCAAGCCTTTTCTCCCATAAATCCGTTAGGCGGCTCTCCGCCTTCGGCTGCAATGGATCTCATACGGGTACCGGAGATAAAATCAAAATCTTCGATTCTCGATGGATCAAGAAAGCTCATTGTACCGGCCTTTTTATCATAAGCAGCTACTTTAAACGGAATAATTTCAAGCTTTTCCAGTCCCGGTGCCATCTGAAGAGTTTTCATTGCATGCCACACATCATAGAGATCGTCTTCAGTACCGTCAGGATTCTTCCGCTCAGGATGCTTCATGCCCGCAGCATCCCGGCCCACAATGTAATGGGTAGCACCCGCATTCATTCGCGACTTGGCATGCCACTGAACCTCTGTGGGACCGGCATAGAGCATAGGACTTGGAAAAATTGCAACAATTGTACTTTCAGGGTCAAGTATGCCTTCCTCAAGCACTGCCTCATGCTGACGCATTCTCACGCCCAACGGCACATCCCCTGGCTTGGTCCAGCCGCCGAGTGGATGCAGAAGAAGCAGCGGATTTTTGAAACCGTCTTTAATCAGTTTGTCTCGGGTATCATTCATCAGCAGCGCATGACCGTTATGAACAGGATTTCTCAACTGAAAGGCATAGACCGCATCTACGCCTCGTTTCTCGTATTCCTGTACAAGTTCGCGTGGACTCAAGCGGAATTTATCCAGCCCATCGTTACAGCGTATTCGCTCTGTAACGGTAATTTCTCCACCAATCAGCCAGTCCCCGGAAGCCATAACCCGCTCTGCAGAGGGATGCCCCACGCAGGATGTACCCAGCGTACGGCAGACCCTCTCTTCTTTCCGGTGTTCGTAAATTTCCGGTTGTTCCAGCACAGCGCAAATTCCACCACCAGGTTTTTGGAGTGCTATCGCGTCCGCATTCTTGATTCGCTGACATTCTTCTTCAGTGACTGCCAGTACAATGGGAACGGACATATTTGCTTTATCACCATTTTCATCAGTGATCGTATTAAAATGGATGCATTCCAGGTACTGCTTCTCCGTCATAAATCCTTTTAGCGGTGCAGTCCAGCCTTCGGACAGCACATGAAGCCATTGAAAATCATACTCATTGAGTTCGAGCGTTTCAAGGCGTTCGGCCCGTTTCATCAAATCGTTTCGCTCATTGGAATCCACCCATCGTTCCATTTTCTTCATTTCGTTAGAATCAATACTCAGCATATAACGAATCTCCTTATTCTGAAGTAAACTGCTTCCACTTCTCAAGGATGTCGACAGCGGTTCCTGAATCAATCGCGTTCTGTGCAGCTTTAATGCCAGAAGCAATGTCATCCGCCTTATCTGCGGCATAAATGCCGACAGCGGCATTTAATACACAGATATCTCTTCGTATGCCCTTTTCCCCCCTGAGAACATTTTGAATAATGGTAGCGCTCTGAGCAGCATCCTCAACGGTAAGCGCAGCTTTATCCTCGTATGAAAAACCGAACTCCTGGGGGGTAATCTCAAAACTCTTTATTTCGCTATTCTGAACCTCATAGCAAAGGGTTGGATCTGTAATTGAAACTTCATCCGAGCCATCTTTTCCCGAAACCACCAGCGCGTGAACAGAGCCCAGCTCTTTGAGTACAGAGGCCATATCGGCAGCGAACTCCGCGTTTGCCACGCCAAGCACTTGATGCCCAGCCTTTGCCGGATTGGTTAACGGACCGAGGATGTTGAATACGGTCGGAATCCCGAGTTCTTTTCTGGCAGGCATGGCATACTTCATGGCCGGATGCATCATAGGCGCAAACATAAAACCGATTCCGGTCTTATTAATGGAAGCGCCTACCTTTTCTGCTGACTGTTCAATGTTCACCCCCAGCTTCTCCAGCACATCCGCTGATCCGGATTTGGATGAAACGGAACGGTTGCCATGTTTGGCAACTTTAACCCCTGCGCCGGCACAGACAATTGCCGTAGCCGTTGAGATATTAAAGGTCATCAGACGATCGCCACCGGTACCGCACGTATCCAGCAGTTCCGCCGGATCCACTCCCGGCACACGGCATGCATGTTCACGCATGGAAGAGGCAAAGCCGGATATTTCCTCAGGTGTCGTGCCCTTGCACCGCAATGCCGCGAGCACAGCGCAAATCTTTCCTGAACTCAACTCCCCCTCCATGATCATGTCCATGAGCTGCCCACTCTGCTCGGCATTAAGATCTGTCCCGCTTATAATGGATTCAAGCAGTTTTACATATTCCATTTTCGGTTTCTCCCCGTAAACGTAGTTTCTATCGAAATTATACAATACATCAATGACGTACATCCATATCACAGTATTCTGTGTGATACCCCGGCCAGTTCCGGCTTCGACGTTCTGCCTCTGAATCGTTGAGTATATCACGCTGCGCGAGGCGATCACCGGATATCAGGTGTCCTCCCCGGCTCCGGTCTTTTTCAACCAGCAGCATATGAAGTTCAGTACACTTGGCACTGTTTTTTCCGGCAAGATCATCCGTCTCAATGGGATCCTTGCTCAAATCAAAGAGCTGTTCCCTGCCGCCTTCTGGATACCAGATGTATTTCCACTGCCCATCCGTGACAGCAAGATATTCATAATTATCCTTGTCATAAGAAGAGGCGTATGACCCTTCTGCATATCTGCGCGGACTGGGCAGTTCTCCCCGAACCAGGCCAATCAAATCCTGTCCGTCAACATTCTCCGGTACATCTCCCCCTGCTGCGCTGACCAGTGTTGGAAGAATATCCGAATGCGTAACCGGCGTTTTTACCCGCTTCCCGCACTCCCGTTCCTTCCAGCTTTCAGGCATACGAAGTATGCATGGGACATGGGCCGAGGGCTCATAGAAGAACTTTTTGGAACCGCAGTGATGGTCTCCCAGGCATTCACCGTGATCCGAGGTATAGACAATCAATGTATTGTAGAGTTCTCCGCGATCCTGCAGTATTGCCAGCACCCGGCCTAGGTTATAATCGATCTGAGTAATCAGGCCGTAGTAGGCGGACCGGGCCTCCCGGATCACTTCATCGGGTATCAGATCAAAGCTGTGGTTCTGTCGAAACCGCTTGACTGGTTCCGGACAGTTTTCATCTTCCGACCAGTCACTGCGAATCGACTCCGGTATATCACAGCCACGATACATGGAATAATAGGGTTCCGGCGGGTCAAACGGCGGATGCGGTTTTGAGAACGAACACCACAAAAAGAACGGAACTGTCGGATCCCTGCGTTCGGCCAGATACTCCACACATTTCTCTGCGGTCCAGGCCGTCATTGTCTCTGCCTCCGGTACCGTGGCCATCCCCGGATAGAGCTCGTTCTGACCAAGGCCCACAGTAAGCATGTTATTCTTGCCTTTGTCGCGCATTTCACGTAAATAATCCTGCGGCAGGATCATTTCGTCAAATCCGTGCCGAGCCCGCTGCGGTGAGAAATGCATTTTTCCCACAGCACAGGTCTGATATCCCTGTGATCGAAGCAAAGCAGGGAGCGTATTCTCCCGTCCCATAACGCTTGAGCTCTCACCGTTACGCGTCATTCCGTGCGTAAAAATGCTCTTGCCGTTCATGATCGAAATACGTGCAGGAACGCACAAGGGACATTCGGCATATGCGGATGCAAAATCAACACCTTCTCTTCTCAGAGAATCGACATGAGGTGTTCTCATGAATGACGGTGCTCCGGGACCTGTCGTATCCGAACGTTGCTGATCGGTAGTAACCAGAAGTATATTCGGTTTATCCTGTGGCATTGTTTTCTCCCACGTATGTAATAGTGTGTTATGAATAGAATCTTATCCAGACAGATCGCAGAGTCAACCCTATTTCATAATTTCAGATCAGGGGGTTGAGTGTTAAAAATCAAGTCTTAGAGGAAACCACATTTCACTGTCCAGACTGGCATAAATGGTTTCTAATATCGCTGATAAACATGGCCGGACCGCTCTGCTGAAGACTGTCCGGCCGTTGATAACAACCGTGACCGGCTTCGTCAGATCCACCAGCCGGTCATTGAGATAAATACTCAGCCCCCCAAAGATCTTATGCGTGTTAACATGTACAGTATTCCCTTTGATTTCTGCCTCAATCCGGGTAAAGAGTCTGGGCGCATCTATTTTGAGCCAGTAAAACCGGGAGTTGTGTTTCCACCTGGGCTCCCATAAGAGTTTTTTTTAGGCAACGGATCTCGAACGTTGGACGCAACAAACTTGACCGCCTCGGCAATGCTGTGTCCCGGAACGGCATGACCCCAGTTGGGATCAGAGATATATTTATGCCGGTAACTGCCTGGATATTTTTTGGCAAGAGTATTCAGCAGAACATGCGCCTGCGCATCTGACCACGGAGGTGCGGACGTATCCCTGCCGCCGTGAATAAAGGCTATGGGTGTGTGCATCAGGTTACCGATAATTCCCCAGCCCCATGTATGTCCGTGCCCGGTTCCAATCAATATTCCACCCGCATTGGAGACCAGTCCGGCAAAACAATCGGGACGGTGGCCGCCCATATGCCATGTCCCATACGCCCCCATAGACACGCCTGCCAGAAAAACACGGTTGGTATCCACGTTCCATGTCCGCTTGACTGCGCGGAAGACTTGGTGAACATAGCATTCCTCCAGTGGATTGCCGGCCCACTCCGCATATCGTTTATGAAGGACCGTCGGTGCAACCAGAATCAGCCGGTCGAAATATTTCTTGAAATGGCTGAAGAATGTCGGCGCCCCCAGTTTCCAGTAACCTTTGTTTCTTCCGCCCCCGTGAAGCGCTATCAGCACCGGCCATTTTTCATTCGGTTCTTTGTTCGTTCCCTTTTTTCGCCAAAGCTCGATGTGCAGCTTACCGTTGAACCCGGGTTTTTCCGAGACATAAATACTGTCGCCGGTTTCCACTTTTTTCCCTTTGCGTACAAGGATTAAACACACCCTCCCCATTTCCTTCACCGAATCAACTTCCATCCAGTCTCTGCCTTGAAGTTTTTTTATTATTTGCTCTCTGTCCGGGTTCTTTACACCGAAATAATTAAAGGGCACTCCATTTAATTCTTTTTCATCCAAAGTTGTTTGACGGTTATTCATATGGAATTCTTCTCCCCGTTTTTTGATCAGCGGATGGGAGGGATATTGTTTCCGAAGATCAAACAGTATGGCTGCGGCTTCAGAAGTCAGATTCCTGCGCACAAGCGCGTCAACCATTTCCAGCTGTTTTTTTACATCTTTTTTGGAGAAATCCGCGTATTTCTTCCGTATTTCATCCAGTTCACGTTCACCGGAAAACGGAACCACCTTGACTTCCGCGACCGGTTGCCTGGGAATTTTTCGTACAAATTCACGGTAAAACTTTACAGTGTATGTTTTGTCGTTTTCTGTGTCAACAGACTCCCCGTTTATATTCTTCCCGTTCTTTAATAAAAAGACGGTTTCAGAATAAACAGGTACGGTTCTGATAGCACACAGAGACACAAAACAGACTGCAAACGCTCTCAAGAACACTCCCCTTTCAATACACGCCTTTCTTAAACAACAGCTTTATTTCCTCAAGCGTAAGGGCCCGGTTGAATATCACCAGGTCGTCCATCATCGCAAGCGGGGTCGGGTAGAACGGCTGGGCTCCCATACGGAAGCCGGATGTATTACTGATAACCGTCCCAGCGAGTTTGGCCGTGCAATCAAGCTTGCCGTTGAAATAAAGTTTAAGATATGCGTTTTCCTTCACATATGCGATATGCACCCATTTATTTACAGGAAGAGGCGTTTTGCTGTTAGTGCCTTCACTGTAATGTTTTGTTGTCGATATCTTAAAATGCAGCCGTGTATCCGAAGGCAGCAGCCAGATTGCCGGTGTACGCTGCCTCGTATCCTTTCCTTTCTGAAGAATCAAAAGGTAGCTGCCGTTGTTCTTCTGGAGCAGTTTATACCAGAATGTAATGCTGAAATCAGCTCCCTTCTTTCCCATCTCAATCGCAGTCGAATGAGAAACATGGATATAGCTTTTGCTGGTCGCAAAATGAACTGCGTCTGATGGAGTTCCGGCCATGCTCATGGCCGGTTTCATACCGCTCATTTTTCCATGGCTCTGCCCGCTGGTATCCTGTCCGTTTCCGTTGAGCATGTAATGCGCAACAACGCCCTTGGGATAGAGAAAAAGGCGGGGCATCAGGTTCTTCAGAAATGTCCCGTACGGCTTCAGTCTTTCCCCTCCGGTTTGAACATTTTTTGATATCTTATCGACCATGGAAGTCAGCTCACTCTTTTTTTCCTGATCAAGGTTCATCGCGTAGGCTATCACATTGCCTTCATATTTTTTATTCAGAGTCCCGTTGATCAAGATCAGTTCCCGGACAAGATCCACATCATTCAGCTCAGCAGCCCCCTTTATCCGGTCCAAGAGGTCCGGTTCTTCCTCCGGGATTAAATTGCACAGAATATCACCAAGCATCAGCACCAGATCCGGATCTGACATCCTGACATAAAGCTGCCTGCAGGCTTCTGCCGGTTTATCTTTTTTGCTGAACAGTGCCTTGAAAACATTTTTCAGTTTGCTGTCTTTGACGTCGTTGATGTAGTTGAGAATATCGGGTTCAAGCTCAGGCTTTGAGCTATTCGTGAGAACAGCAACCAGGAAACCGAGGTTTTTGGTGCTTTTCATCTTGCCCATGAGCTTAAGCAGCAACCGGAATTCCTTTTCATCACGGGTTTTCCTTAGAATCTCCCCAAAATAAATTTCAGACATTTCCTTATTAGCAATAAAAAATTTCTCTGCAGCATACCGGTTGCGTACAAAGGGATCCTGTGTCAGCATATTGTAGTTAAAGTCGAGCTCACGCCGCATTCTGACATAATTGTTCATCTCGCGATAAATCGGAATCACATCTTTTGCTTCCTGCGTGTCTGGCAGCCTTGCCATCAGATCTTTTGCAAGAGGTATTGCTTTATTGTATTCTCCATTCTTCTGGTTCTCGAGAATTTCCTTAAACAGTCTCCTGGCTTCAGATTCGTTGGCATCGTCTTCATCCGACTTCTTTTCGATCTCTTCCGGAAGGGCCGTTTTTTTTGTTTCTTTTTTTGTCACTTCTTTTACAACTTCTTTTTTAGGAGCAGGAGACTCCTTTTTTTTCTCTTCACGTTTTTCAGCCGTTTTTTCTGATGGGTTTTCAACAGGGGGTTTCTTTGGCGACTTGCCTGACTCACTTTTTCCGCATCCACAGAGCATTGCCAGCATGGCTCCCGTGACAATAACTGAAATAAAAAAACGCATAGCCTGCCTCCCTCATCATCTGCAGTTCTTGTTTGAAACACATCGGGAATCTTGAAAACATGTGTGATTTTACGGCATTGCAGCAGATTGTCAACATAAGAGAATAAAAGATTTCTTAAAAATACTTGACATTGCAAAACATCAACTATAATGCATTTAATTGTTCTTTTGATTATTATATCGTTCAAGGGAAAACGGTGAGAATCCGTTGCAGTCCCGCTGCTGTAATCGGTAACGAAATTCGCAAACTGCCACTGTCCTCAGGGATGGGAAGGCGCGAAAAATAGACAGCCGGAAGCCAGAAGACCTGAGCGAAATTATTTACCTGAGTACTTCTACGAGGATAGAGATTAATGTATATGTGTTATCAACCGTACATTTCTTTCCTGTACGGTTTTTTTATTGCTTTTTTTCTACTCATTTCCCCATACAGATCCAGCGCTGAAGACAAAACGCTTCAGCTCAGTGAAATCATAACTACCGCCGAAAGGTCTGACAAAAAGAGCCTCAACGATGTATCCGGCTTCGGCTCTGTGATCGATCTCTCTGAACTCGGCCCGTCCAGCCTTTCTATTTCCGATATTCTTGACAACCAGGCCGGTGTGCATACCCGCTCATTCGGAGGTCTGGGCAGTTTCAGCACCGTATCTCTCCGTGGTTCCTCACCACGGCACGTTGTCATTCAGGTAGACAACACCGTATTGAACCGCGCCCGAGGTGGTGTAGTGGATTTATCCGATATCCCGACCGGAATCATAGAGCGTATTGAAATCTACAAAGGAATTACGCCGTCCGGTGTAGCCGGGTATGCACCCGGAGGCGTTATCCGCATCCGCACCAAAGAGTTCAATGATCGGCCGTCTCTGTCTACACATTTCACCTATGGATCCTTTAATACGGCCAAGGCCGGTTTTGCATACGGCGACAGCTTTAAAGTGATTAACATGGTTCTCAGCTCCGATTTTCAGCGTACGGATGGCGATTTCAAATACCTGGATGACAATGCAACGCCGTTCAACCTGAATGACGATCAAGAAACGGTCCGAAAAAACAACAAATTCCAGTCTGAAAATCATCTGCTCAAACTCCGTACGGCCCCATGGCCCTGGTTTGAGATTGAACTGGTTGAAAACTTTTTTAGAAAGAACAAAGGGGTTCCCGGCATTGGGGCCTTACAGTCGGATATTGCCAACTACAAATACCAGCGCAACATTCTGGAACTGAATGTTCGTCAGAAACCAATCGCCGATAACCGGTTGAGTCTTCAGCAGAATATTTCATGGACCGATGAGAAGATGAAATATACGGACCCGCACAGTGAAATCGGTCTAGGCAATCAGGACACATCGGACAAGGCAACCAGTTTTCATGTCGGGATTTCTGCAGAATTCCACCCGCTGGACCTCTTCGCCTTTGATTCCACCATTTCGTTCTCTCATGAAGAATACACCCCCCAAGATGCGTATCGTTTACGTACAGACCAGACCAGAAGCCGTCGAAAAACATGGAGACCCGAACTTGGAATTACAATTACGCCTCCATTGCCGAATCGAAATCTGCGATTCTTTCTCCGCGGCGGATACATACTCCTTCAGAATGATTTTCACGGTGCTCCGGTCTTTGGAGCAGGAAGTGGAGAGAACGACCGTGAACAGGCGCAATTCACGTATCGCACTGGAGTAAATTTCAGTATTCTGAAAAACCTTTTTCTCAAGGCCAATTTCGGATATTATTTCTATCCTCCGGAATTCACCGAACTCTTCGGCGACCAGGGCAGTCTGCTCGGCAATCCTGACCTGGTACCGGAAAAGGGATTTAACAGAGATATTGGTTTTGAATATTATATTTCACCCAATGACGGTACTGCCATGTCCTTTGGTATTTCGTATTTTTACAATACAACGGAAAACCTGATCCAGTTCATTCAGAATTCTCAGATGACCGCCATTGCACGAAACATCAGCAGTTCCACCGCCCGGGGATTTGAATTTTTTACCCATTTCAAATTTGCATCCCATGTTAATATCGCAGCCAATTACACCCGGCAGGAAGCCAGAAACACCAGCCGTATTTCCTATCTCAAGGACAAATACATACCGGGCAGACCCGTGGACCAGGTGCATACAGCGATTCGGATTTATCCCCGGACCTGGATGACCGCGGAATACACGTTGAATTTTACTTCTGGTAATTTTCTGGATGGTGCAAACATAAAGGAAGCTCGAAAGCGGGAAATCCATAATGCCCGAATGATATTTACACCGGTGGATAATCTGTCACTTTCCGCTGAAGTACAGAACGTTACAGACAATCAGATATCGGATATCGCCGGTTACCCATTGCCGGGACGGGCATGGTTTGGTAACCTTTCGTTGTGTTTTTAGTTTATAAATGTCCGCTGCTCTTTCAGAAGGGCCCTCTGAAACGGTTGCGGCAAACCACGTATCATTTTTTTTGGAGGTATATATGGTCAGCATAAAATTCTTACCGTTTTTAGCAATAGCTGCTATGCTGGTTTTTTCCGGCTGTGGCAGCAGTTCAGATTCCGGTTCAGGCATAGCATCCGTTGAAGCCGGAAAATTTGTTCTCAGCGGCCAGGTCGCTTCCGCGAACAAGGCATCATCCGTTGACAGTTCGATTCAGGACGCAGCCGGTGGAATCAACGCGGTTTACGCCTACGGATCCGACGGAAGCTTCAACTCTTCCGGGCTGGTTTCAAACGAACAGGCCGGACTGCAGAATGTCTTCACCCTGACGCTGAATACGAATGTCGAACATATTATCACTTTTGTCAACGTGGATACGACCGGGTCGGCAACCTATGTTTTCACACTGAATTTCACAGATGCCTCTGGAAACACTGTTTATATCCTCCCGCCCCCAAATTCCTCAGACACCCTTTCGATTGGTTCGGTCAGTGAGGCCGGAACATGTGATACAAATCCGCTGCAGTCCATTGACACGGATGGAGACGGAACAGTGAACTATTCGGATACGGACGCGGACGGCGACGGAATTCTCAATTCCAATGAAGTCACATCCCTTCTGGATCCAGACGAAGACGGCATACCAAACACTTTTGACAGCGATTTCACACCTTCTTCCGATGACGCAGACGGAGACGGCATTGTTGATGCCAATGACGTGGATCCGAGCAACAGTGGAAATATCACCAACACCCCCGCCACAGCGGTTGTCGTCACTGCGGACTGGCAGGCCGGAAGCGGACAGGCCGTGGCCTTTGACATGACGACTCCTTCAGCCCCCTCACTGATCAGTGGATATTCAACCGAAATCAGCTCCGACCCAGCCGTCAAAATCTATGAAAGCAATGCGTATGTCATCAACCGGTACGGGTTTGACAACATTCAGGTCCTGGACATCAAAAACGGGCTTTCCACTATCGGTCAATACAGCACCGAGAACGGTTCCAACCCGCATGATATTGCATTTATTAATCAGAACAAAATCTATGTCACGCTGCATGAACCCGGGTTCGGCGATATTCTGGTCATGAATCCCAACAATGGAGAGACCATCACAACCGTTTCGCTTTCATCGTACGCGGACAATGATCAGGATGCAGCGCGTGCCGATGAAATTCTGCTGGTCGGAACCAAGGCGTATGTCACATTGCAAAATCTGGGAAGCCTTTACACGGCTCCGGCATACAACGGCAAACTGGCAGTACTTGACACATCGACCAATGCCGTTAGTACTGTCGTCACACTGGACGGAAGAAATCCCCGTACAATTCAGTACGATTCCGCGACTGGCAAGTTGTACGTCTCCCTGATGGGCAGTCTGAGCTGGGGTGACATCCAATTGACCGGTGGTATTGATGTTCTGGATATTTCGGGTTCCACACCTGTGAATGCAGACGGTCTGCTGATTGATGATGATTCATTTGGCGGCAACTGCGGAGACATGGTGATTGCCTCCAGCACCAAGGGATATATTGTCATCAGTGCATCGGACTATAAAAACACGGTGTACTCTTTTAACCCGACAACCGGTGCTGTGGGGTCAGCCGTATACGGTCCCGGGTCCTTTATGCCGAATATCAATTACTCCAACGGCTACCTGTATATCTGCGACACAACCACAGATGCTGCGGGTCTTGTCGTTATCGACACCAGTACCGACACCCAGGTTGGCACCGTACCAATCAGTGCGGGCATGCCGCCCAACGATATTGCGTTTACGGAGTAATCTCTCCTCCATATCGCTCCGGCCTCCCGGTTCCAAAAAAAATCGGGAGGTTTTTTTATTGGAAAAAAAAGGCTTCAGGAATTCTGAAACTGAATTCGAATCGTTATGATCTGATAAGGTCGGTACGCAAGTAATATGGTATTATCCCTGACAGTCAGTTCCGCCTTCGGTTGAACATCCTCCAGCAGATTTGCCAAACAGGCGCTCTTGACTGGCTGATTGAATGTCAGCACCGCATTTCCTCTGGCTCCGTGAATCTCGCACAGACGGACAATCAATTCCGAGCTCCCATCTTCAGGACATTTGATTGCCTGGACATGCAGATCTGGAGTGTCCACGTCAAGCAGCGCGGTTTTGAGTCCGTTTCCGCAGCAAGCATAAACGGGAACATTAAACGCCCATGCACTTTCCGGTATGCCTGCGCCTTCCGGCGTACCGGTATGGGGAAGCAGTGCCAGCCTGAAAAAGTGCTTTCCTTCATCTGCGTATGGATCCGGACGGATAGAACCTCTAAGCAGGCTCACCCCCACCTGACTCTCATTGAATGAGATACCGTATTTACCATCGTTCAGAATAGACACGCCATACCCACCTTCAGAGAGATCTGCCCATTTGTGTTGACAAACCTCAAATCGGGCCTGTTCCCATGTGGTATTGCGATGCGTTGCCCTGCGGATGGTTCCGGCGCTGGTGTCACAGGATGCTGACCGGGCCAGCACATTCAAATCAAACATGGCCTTTGCCAACCGGTTGCGCTCCTGCCAGTCCACCTCATGGTCGAATTCGATCCGGGGATCATTCTGGAAAAACCGTATGCGCTGCTTCCACGTGGAATGATTCACCTGATACCCGATGCTAATTTCAATACAAACAGAACCAACCGTCTCAAGCGTCAATGGCTGAACAACCTTGACCGGATCCTCCCGGTCCTGCCAGTTGGGCAGGATATCCCATGCATCGTATTTGCCGGGATAGTCGTGATAGACTGCCAGACGGTTGACTGCACCGCCGGGAGATACGATTTCCCTTTGATTTGCTTTATCCCGGAGAGAAATAAAACTGCCGTCCTCATTGAACTTGGAACAATAGAACGGTGTTTCCAGAATGCCATCTTTAAACGTGTACCAGGCATCAGCTGATTCACTCTCGCTGTTCAGCTGAATCTCAACTGTACTGAGTGCGGGAATATCAGCGGCCTCCACCCATAATCCAGCGTTTCCGCTGCAC
>CAZGEP010000132.1:0-13829 GCA_964524955.1 uncultured Planctomycetota bacterium
CCTTGCCGCCCAGGACATGATCAAGAATATGTTCGGATCCATTATGATCATCACTGACCGTCCTTTTCACTCCGGAGATCGGATTATAATCGAAGGTGTGGATGGTGTTGTGGAAGATCTTGGGTTTCGAAGCACAAAACTACGGACCCTTACCGGCCATCTGGTTACCATACCGAACAATATGGTAGCCAATACAAAAATTGAAAATATTGCCAAGCGGCCTCATATTCGTCGTCTGTCGAATATCACCATTACGTATGATACACCGCTTGAAAAGGTCGAACGAGCTGTTGAAATCATTAAGGAAATCTTAGACAACCACGAAGGCATGGATCCGGAATTTCCCCCCCGAGTTTATTTCAATGACTTTAATGACTGCTCACTGAACATTATCATGCTCTACTGGTACCATCCGCCGGATTACTGGAATTATATGGCGTTTACAGAAAAGGTCAATCTCCAGATTTTCAAACGCTTTAATGAAGAGGGTATTGAGTTTGCTTTCCCGACCTACACGGTCTATCATGCCAATGATGATAACCGGCAGCTTCAGCTCCGGCTTCTCGGCGAGGAAAACACTCCGCAACCTCATTAAGCGAAAGGACCGGGCCCCAATGGCAAAAGACAAACTTCTAAAGAAAAAACTCTGTGATTGGAAGAAGAAAAATATTGAACACAATTTCAAGGAATACTGCTCAGTTGTAACACCCGTAAAGAGTATCTGCACAAAATGCGGCCGGGCAGCATCCAGCAAGAAAAATCTTTGTAAACCCGCTGAATTGTAACCATTTTCTGGTTCAGATGGAAGGCGGAAACGTCAGGGTCATTACCCATTTTTCCCATTTCTTCTGAAACACACTCAAGTCTTTTTGTTTAAGTATCGCTCTAAGTGTCTTATAGCCCGTTGGGTCCTTTTTCACGTTTTTTCGAAACGTCTGGTAAAACGTCCTCAACAGACCTTTTTGCTGAAGGTAATAGCAGAGATACCTTGCCTGGGAATATCCATAGGTCTGACCGTAGAAATCCGGTTCCGTAATCAGATATCTAAAGGAAGGGAGTTTCTTTTGTTGAACCGCCTTCTGGAGACCGGCAAGCCGCCAATTGGTCAAACCGACAATCGTGCCGTTTCGCTGACCAGACTGTTCGTACAGAGAGCCCATGCCCTCGTTAAACCAGTCCGGGCATTTTCGGAAATTCGAACGCATAAAGGGATGCACAATTTCGTGAACCAGGGTTCCTCCACCAGTTGCAATATTCATGACCACAACCTTGTTCGTTGGCGAGTAATACCCAAAGGGAGTGTCCGGAGAAACGCCCCACAGTTTCAGATTATAGCTCTGGTAGGATTTCCGGTCTTTGAAAAGCCATATGTCAAGGATATCATCAGGATCGTTGCTGAAATACAGGGCCTTCAGATGCTTGACCGCCCAGCGTACAGTTCCTCGCGCCCAGCGCCTTTCAATAATCTCTCTGGGCTGATTCCCGATCACAACAAAGGGCTTTTCCAGGACAACAGAAAAACCTTTGGGAATTCCGGGTTTGAGCCGCATCAAGTGTTGTGCATAATCGGCTTCTGTAAATCCATCCGAAGCACGATATTTCTTGAGTGTGCCGGGCTTCATCCGAAACCGGATAACTGTCCAGACGTTGGAATCATACTTCAGGGGCCATAAATCAAGAAATGCGGATCGCTTAATCATTCGATACCCACCGTTCTTTTCTGCAGGTTCATGATATATAACCCTGTCCCTGTCCGCCTCGTATCCGACAATCAATCTCATGTGTTCAGTAGCTGCCTTGGATTTACGGGTACGCATACAGACTATGGAAGGAATTGCTTTCATCAGGTCGCTGTGAAGGGCATTCCATACGTTTTCCATCTCAGCTGAAGCCTGTGCAGCCTTTATCCTGTACCAGACCCTTCCTGGATCAAATCCAGCGGCCTTCAAGGCCTTGTGGAGGCCACGGGTATAACACCCCCTGGCTTCATTGGCCTGAACTCCAGAAAGGCCGAATATCCAATTCTGGTCTCCGTTATGCCCCTGTTTCCTGAGCACCATCTCCACACAGGCTTCTCCGCAGAAATCCCTTCGCTGCATCACATGCGGCATATCTTTGATCCGAACGGACTCCCATTTTCCGCCAAATCCGATCTGACAAAACAGAAACAAAAGAAATATACCCATGATCAATATTCGTTTACACATAATACGCCTCCCTGAAAAACCATAGTTCCTATTCTCGCATATATATAGAATACTGTACAGCCGTAGATTCTGTGTAACAATTACGTAAAAAACGGGATTCCGTTGATTCCGTATTATGTAAACGTATAATGGTATAAAATTACTCATTTTTTTAAGGAATCGCATCATGACTACGACAGACGGCATGACATACGCACCCAAAGGAAAACCCATACCTGTGGTAGAAAAGGGAACCTTTGCAGTTGCAGCGACCGCACTGGAACATGGTCATATTTACGGAATGTGCAACGGCCTCAAGGAAGCCGGAGCAGACATCAACTACGTGTTTGATCCAGACCCGGAAAAAGTAAAAAAATTCACAGAATCCTTTCCCGAGGCCCAACCTGTGGATTCGCTGAAACAAATTCTGGATGATCCGGCAATCAAACTGGTTGCCGCGGCAGCCATTTCCAACGAACGAGGCCCGCTGGGTCTCCGGGTCATGGATGCCGGTAAAGACTATTTCACAGACAAAACCCCGTTTACGGAATTGCAGCAGCTTGACGCCGCACGCAAAACCGTTAAATCAACTGGAAGAAAATACATGGTTTATTACAGTGAACGCCTTCACGTGGAATGCGCAGTACACGCAAGTACACTTATTGAGGCTGGGGCCATCGGAAACGTTATCCAGGTCATCGGACTGGGTCCCCACCGGCTGGGCAAGCCGTCCGGCCGCCCCGACTGGTTCTACAAAAAGGAGCAGTACGGCGGTATCCTCTGCGATATCGGCAGCCATCAATGTGAACAGTTCCTCCACTACTGCAATTGCTCCTCCGCAACCGTGGCCAGCGCCAGAGTGGACAACTGCAACCATCCGGATTTTCCTGAACTGGAAGATTTCGGTGAAGCGTCCCTGGTCGGAGACAACGGCACATCCTTCTATTACCGTGTTGACTGGTTTACACCGGACGGCTTGAGCGTGTGGGGAGACGGCAGGACACTGATTCTGGGTACAGAAGGATTTATCGAAATGCGAAAGTATGTTGACATTGCCAGGGAAAAGTTTGGAGACAACCTTTATCTGGTCAATGGGGAAGGCGAGCAGTATATGAATCTTAAAGGCAAGGTCGGGTTTCCGTTCTTCGGCCAATTGATTCTCGACTGTATAAACCGGACGGAGAACGCCATGACCCAGGAGCACGCTTTTCTGGCCGCAGAACTCTGCCTAAAATGTCAGAAAACTGCGGACCGCAACCGATAGAACTGCCATCAAAAATAAACGGCCTGCTTTTTGAAAGCAGGGCGTTTATTTTTAAAATACCCGTCACTGAAAACTACTCATCCGCTTTATCAAATCCGCGTCGCTTACCACCGCGTTTTTCTCCCTTTTTGCCATCCTTATTACTGCCCTTGCCCCCACGATTTTTGTGACGCAAATGCTTGCCTGCCGCAAACATTTTCTCTGCGATCTTGTTCTTGGAGGCCTTCAAAAGAGAAGCCATCTTTTCCATGTGGTTGGCGTGTTCTTCAACAAGCTCCTTATTAATATCAATCATCTGGCCCTTAACTCTTTCTTTTATGGCTTTTCGGCCTTCATCATCTGTTTCTTTGACCTCCCCTTTGATTCCCTTGAAAATCTCGCGGCGCTTTTCATGAATAGCCTTTACTGCTTTCTTGTGCCGCTCCATCTCCTCCTCAGCGCCATCACAACTCTTCATCATCAGAGCACGGATTCCGGCACGCCGCTTCGGATGCTTTTTCCCCTTTCCTTCCGGACTGTATTCTTTGTCTGCCTGCAGGCTGCTAACCCCCAAAAGAACCAACATTACTGCCAATCCGACTAAAAATTTAACCTTACCCATGACCTGTCCTCCTAAAAAAAGTTATTTTTTCTTTCTCACACCCTAATTATAGCATCAGTTGTGCCAAAAACAGATCTTTTTTCTTGTTTATTTTTAATGGTTTTATTAATAGAGGGTTATATTCTTTTTAATCTGCCTCCCCTTTAAAAAACACTTGAATATAGACCCACTACTGTTTCCGGACAATACACCATTGTCTGATTTTCTTACACTACCTGTTATCGGACGAAATCCGCAGCAGTGTCAAATAGTGGTTTTTCCATATACAAACCACAATATGTTGTTTTTTTTACTTGACTATCAATTGAATTCAATTATAATATCTTTTTTCTAATCATAAAGCAAGGGTTTGTATGCACCTGAAACGCCTTGAAGTATATGGATTTAAGTCATTTGCCAACCGTACATCCGTGGATTTCGGTGAAGGTATAACCGCAATCGTCGGGCCGAACGGATGCGGAAAAAGCAATATTGTCGATGCTATCCGTTGGGTTCTGGGTGAGCAGAGCGCTAAGTCCTTGAGAGGCAAGGAGATGTCTGATGTTATCTTCAGCGGAAACGAAAATCGTTCCGCCCTTTCCTATGCCGCCGCATCCCTGACAGTATCCAATGAAGATAAAGCCCTCCCCATTGATTACAAGAATGTCGACATCACCCGCAAAATCCACCGTTCCGGTGAAGGGGAATACTACATAAACAAAAAACAGTCCAGGCTCAAGAGCATTAAAGAGCTTTTCATGGATACCGGTGTAGGCAAGAAGACCTTTTCTGTAATCGAACAGGGAAATATTTCTCAGTTCCTTCAGTCAGACTCCAAAGAACGACGGTATATATTTGAAGATGCGGCCGGAATCAGCAAATTCAGAGTTCGAAAGGAAGAAACCATCCGCCGCCTGGAAAGAGCTCAGGAAAAACTGATTCGGCTGAACGACATCATCCAGGAAGTAGACAAACAGCTTCGCTCCGCAACCTATCAAGCCCAGAAGGCCAGACGGTTCCAGAAAATGTCCGGAGAGCTGAAAAAGTACAAACTCTCCCGTGCGGTTATCCAAAGCCGTAAATTCAACCAGCGAATTGACCAGATAAACAACGTCTTGGATGGATTTGAAAATCAACTCACAGAAATACAAGCCAAGCACGAACGCTTTCAGGCTAAGAAATCCGAAATATCTGCAGAATATGCCGACATTGAACAAAAGGTGCGCAAAATTGAAAATGAACTCGGCAAATACCGCAGCGAAGCCGGTAAGATCGAATCCGACATCAAGTGGAGTTCGCGCAGAATCGATGAGCTTAAAAACCATAACCAACGTCTGATCGGAGTCATCAGCGAAGACAGAGAATCAGCGGCAAGCACATCCGAAGCAATTCAACAGAAAAGCAGGGACATTGAAATCATTTCCACCGAAATCGAAAAGCATGATCAACTCATCGCAGAAAAACAAAAAGAACTGGACAGCCTTTCCGAGCGCTACAGCAGTATAATTCTCGACGTGGAAGAAAAAAGGAAACGGATCATTGAATACCTGAATTATCGTTCCGACATTGATAACGAAACCGCCAAGATCAGTACAGAACTGAAAATGCTTCAGCGCCGCAGACACGAATTGGAACAGATCAACAGCAAAAGCGGACCGTATATCGAAGAACTCGCAACAGACATATCCGCCATAGAAACAAAAATCAAAGAGGTCCATGCGGAAATTCAACTCCATGAAGAACGTCATGAAGAAAAAACTCAGATCGAAAAAAACCTGGAAGCCAACCTCGCAGAGTTGCGTGAACAGCTGACAGCCTGTCAGCAGGAAGGAGTCCGGATTGAATCCCGCATGAACATTCTCCAGGGACTGGAAGAACGCTACGAAGGCGTGGCTGGCGGGGTCAAAGGAATTCTGGAAGCCATGCGCAAAGGAAACCCCAATCTTGAAAACATCCACGGCCTGGTTGCCGACATTATCCGCATGGATGAAAAATATGAACTGGCGATCGAAACCGCTCTCGGAGCCAAGGCGCAAAACATTGTAGCGGAAACCGCCGACGATGCCAAAAAAGCCATTTACTTTCTCAAGCAGAACAAAAAGGGCCGTGCCACATTCCTGCCCCTGGACCTGATCCAATCCCGCGAACCCGCATCCTTCGACACACACCATCCGGGTGTCATCGACACGGCCTCCTCGCTTGTCGAAACCGAACCCCGCTACAAGGACCTGATGCAGTCTCTGCTCGGCAGTACACTGGTCTTCTCTGATCTGGAAAGCGCACTCAGTTACAAACGGACTCGTCGCAACGCACGACTTACCTTGGTTACGCTCGAAGGGGAAATCATTTACAGCAGTGGAGCCATGGCAGGCGGTGCATACACCCAGCACAGCGGTCTGATCTCCCGAAAAAATGAAATTCGAAGACTCCACCAGCAGCAGATTGTCGTGGACAACAGCAGCAGTGAATTCAAGCAAAAATGTCGTGCAACCGAGACGGCGATTGAAACGAATTCAAATGAGATCGTAACGTTAAGCAGTGAAATCAATCAGGCCAACCTGAATCGCTCTGAGCTGAACGCCCGTTTATCTGAAAAACGCCAGGAACTCAGTCACCACAATGAAATCCTGGATAAAAATAAAAAGGAAATGCAAGCCATTCACGTTCGAAATATTCAGTCCGAAGAACTTCTCACGGAACTGAAAACCAAAAAAGAGGAATTGCAGGCGGAAAATGAAGCCCTGGAAAAACAAATAAACGACTCAGAGCAGATCGTTCAGAATACCGACACGGAAAGAGCAAGCCTGGCGTCAGAAATCAATAATCTGCGAATAGAAGCATCCACGACAAAAGAACGAAGAAACAGCGCCAACACCTCTCTCAGTCACCTGGAGCAGACACACGAGCAGATTGAAAAACGAATCCAACTTTCCGAAGAGACCCGTGAGAAGAACACCGCAGAAATCAATGAGCTGGAAAATAAAATTAAACATTCCAACACAACCCTCGGCACCATCATCGACAATCACGACCGGGACAAAAACAGCTCTATGGGAATGTTCCAGCGCAGAGATGAAATCCATGAAGAGCTGGAACGCATTTCCAAAGACGAACACCGTTTGGGCGAAGAGGAAAAAAAGATCCTCAATGAAATCAATGAGCAGAAACTTCTCAAACGGGAGGTCGAACTCAAGCTCCAGAACTCCGCAGAACGAATCCAGGAAGACTATGACATTGACCTGGACACATTTATTGCTGAAATCGAAAACTCTGATGAACTGCAGGCGGAAATCCAGGAAGCAAATCCCGATGAACTCAATGGACTCATCCGTGAGACCGAGGACAAGATCCGTAAACTCGGTCCGGTAAATGTCGAAGCCATTGATCAACAGACACAGCTGGGAGAACGCAGTACATTCCTCCATGAACAGCGGGATGATTTAATTGAGTCCAGAAAAACACTTCGTCAGGTCATCGAAGAGATCGAGAAAAAGAGCCGAGACCTTTTCATAAATGCCTTTGAAGAAATCCGAAGTAATTTTCAGCAAACCTTTCGCCGGCTTTTCGGCGGCGGCAAAGCAGAAATATTTTTAGAAGAAGGCGTAGACGTACTCGAAGCCGGTATTGAAATTGTGGTCCGACCGCCCGGGAAAGACCTTCGCTCCATCTCTCTGCTGTCCGGCGGTGAAAAAGCATTGACCACCATTGCCCTGCTCTTTGCTGTCTTCCGCTCCAAACCCAGCCCCTTCTGCATCCTGGACGAAGTCGATGCGCCACTGGATGAAACCAACATTGACCGCTTTATGTCCATTGTCAAGGAATTCCTGGACACTACACAGTTCATCATCATCACCCATAACCGTCACACCATGAGTCTCTCAGATGTCATTTACGGTGTGACCATGGAAGAGCCGGGTGTAACCAAGGTTTTTTCCATGAAACTCAATGAAGCGGAAAACATCGACAACGTGGCGTAATTCAGCGCAATCCGGAAAACACAATCCATTCACTACAACAGATATTCTTTTTTTCGGTTTATAAAGAAACCTACTGCTGCAACAAGAGCAGATAGGCAAATACATCCCCAGAGGATGACCGGTTCCCTTTTATACGAATCATAGAGCAGTGAACCGAAATACGGCCCAATCGAGAAACCGACCCCCCTGAACATTCCGAGAACACCCGCATACCTACCCAGCATTCCAGAGGGAGCCAGATTCCCAAGAGTCGAAGCCAGAGCGGGTTCAATAATAATTTCTCCGAACGTAAATATCATAACCGAAATCATCAGATGAAACCACACTTGACCGAATGCGATAGAAAAATACCCCGCCGTATAGAGCAGGGCTCCGGCCATAAGTTTAAGGCCCAGATGTCGAGATCCAAGAAACCGGTTGGCTGGAATCTGCAGCAAAATTACCAGCACACCGTTAATCGTATACAAATATCCCAGAGCGTTTTTGCTGATACCAATCACACCGGTTGCATATACAGAGAAAGTAGTTATCAGCTGCGTAGTAACCAGAAAAAGCAGGAAAGCACACAACGAAAAAGTGAGCATTTTCCGGTCCCGAAACAGCAACTTGAAGAATGAAACCTTCTGCCTTATTTCATCATACTCTTTATCCATTTCTAAAACCTCTGTATCCAGTTTTGAGGCAAATACTGATATCAGGATACATGCAGCTCCGGCAACACAAAAGAGCAGAGAAAAGGGTGTCCGAGCCAGGAATGCACCCAAGGCGGGCCCGATCATCCATCCGACATTCAACCCCACGCGAATCGTGCTGAAAGCCTCTGACCGCTGGTCTCGTGGGACCGTAGCAATCATGAACGCATCTGCCGCATTCTGAAAAAATTTTCCAGCAAAACAGACAATAAAAATTCCCAATGCAATCAGAAAGAAACCAGACTCAATCCAAACCATCAGAGCCAGCATCAATTGTCCCACACATCGAAGCAATGGACCGCCGATCAAAACACAGCGATACCCAAAGCGGTCCACTACCATACCGGAAACCAGTGGACTGACAATATTGGCCAGTCCGATTACGGGAAAAACCAGACCGGCAACACTCATGGAAAAACCGCGTTGTTCATGAAGATAAATGGACAGGAAAGGAAACACAATCGAAAACGTAAAGCTGCTGAGTCCCCATGAAACAGCTACTAAACGAACTTGACGCCTGATATGTTTCTGCATAGGCTGCGATTCCTTACATACAAGCCAAAGAAGGCCGATTGTACGACCAAGCCAACGATTTGCAAGAAAATTCATTGCACAATGGAAACAACTTCATATACTTCTATGTTTTATAATGTACTGCAACCGTTGAATCCCATGAGAACAACACTTATCTTTCTAACCATTGTCCTGCTCAACGAAATTCAGGCACAGAATATCGTCACACGTCCTGTCAAAGCCAATCCCGCCAATAAAGAACTGGTAGCATTTTCAAGCTGGAAACTGCTGGAGGCAACACTCGTTCGGTATTGGGTGCAGTATGAAAAGACTGAAATAAAAAACAAAGAAGTCATACTTGAACTGCTCGAACAGTACAAAGAACACGAAGAACGTCGGCAAAAAGAAGAAAATCCTGAACCAGATGAAGGCAATGACGCGGATGAGGATTAATTCGCTGACCCTGCAAAAAAAAATTGACTCCTGCCAAAAACTATGTAAGATTACAGGACTTCAAAAATGGGCCCTTAGCTCAGTTGGTTAGAGCAGTTGACTCATAATCAACGGGTCGCAGGTTCGAGTCCTGCAGGGCCCATTTTTTTCGCACAGTGAAAAAAATAGAGCAGGAGAACGTAGACCGTTGACAGTAAAGCACCAATCCAAACGCAAAACAGGATTGAGTGCTTTTTCTTTTGTAATTTCTCCTGCGGTCTCCCCTCTACATTCTACTATCATTCTCTCATACAAAATTCGAAAAGCGTTTAAATAATCTTTGCATTTTCCAGCATCCCGTGAATCCTGTCTAAAAAAAACTTTCGCAGTTATCTTTTCTTCGTACTCTTCGCGCCCGTTGTGGTTCATTTTGAGAAAATTTATTCGTGTATTTTCGTAATTTTCGTGGTTGCAACCTTTAAGGACGTTCTATGAGAAATTGATAATACCGATTGCGATAGCAAGTTCGATTCTCAGTAGAAATATACCAGAAATGCCTACTTCTCTTCCACATCCACCCGAACGCGATTACGACCTTCATTCTTGGCTGCGTACAGAGCCCTGTCCGCCCGTTTAACGGTTTCATGCGGTGTTTCGCTGCTGTGCATGGCAGCAACACCACCGCTGATCCGTACGTCGATCGTTTCCTTTTTGGTGTGAACCGGTGTTTTTTCGATCTCAAGCCGTATTTTCTCACCCGTCTCATACGCCTGGCGAAGATTCGTGTTTTCCAGTATTACGCAGAACTCCTCACCTCCGTACCTGGCCGTAAAACCGTTCTCCCGGGCGGCATTATGAATGATTCTGGCAATCTTCTTGAGAACCAGGTCGCCTTCTGAATGCGAATAATTATCATTGATATTTTTGAATCGGTCGATATCAAACATGAGTACGGAAACCGGTATTCCCTTTTCCTTCATTTTCCTATGGGTTTGGGTCAGAAAGTCCTCCAGGGCTTTTCTGTTATACAGACGGGTCAGAGGATCCTTGAGTGTTTCAATTCTCAATTTCTCAAGAATCACGTGCTGTTCGTTCAACCGTGAATTCGTGGCGTCTAAATCCCCTCTAAGCCTTGAGTTGGTATCAATGACATTTTTGATCTCGGAAATAACAAAACCAATCCCCTTCTTCAACTCGCCGGCAGTACCTGCTTTCTGGATAGACTCCTGATGTGAAGCCATTTCCTTTTCAAACTTCTGCGCATCTGTACTGGTCCGTGCCAATGAGGTGTGAACTTCAGAAACGACTTTGAGAAGGGCGTCTGCGGCTTCCTTGATTTCATCCGTGTTGTTTTTCTCTTTTTCCTGCTTTTGTGCCCCAGTATAATCTCTCATATACAACGTATAAATAAAGACACCCCACAAGCCAACAGCACAGATGGAAACGAACAGCGATACAAATCTGGCTTTGTCCGGGTTGATCTTGCCGGCAAAGCACATAAAGCTGATAAACAATATCACAGCAACCAGCATAGTGGATACGATAAGAAGCACCTTTCTCATTTTCACCTCCGAATTGGGTCCGGCATACTTTTCCATCGATTCTGAAGCCACAGCCACTGGTCCGGTTGTTTCCGGATAAAACTCCCCAGTTGGTCATTTATTTTACGGACTATGGTTTGAATTGCAACATCCCTGTCTGAATTAAATTCCGGATCCCATTCAAGTGGTTCGGAAATGTGCAAACGGAATCGACAATTCTGCGTCCGAAAGGCGCAGGCCACCATGATGGGAGCGCCAGACATTAATGATAGATACGCGGCCGTTGGAAGTGTGGACGCCTCGATCCCCAGAAACGGTACAAAAATGCCTTTGCTGCGGACATCATGATCCATCAGAATTGCAACGACCTGATTATCGCGCAGCAGTCGGACCATTTTCCTGAATGCCCCATCTTTTTCAACAATTCGCTGCCCGGAACGCTGCCGGATTCGGGTGAGAATATCATGAAAAAACTCGGGTTTCTGCTTTTTAGCAACCGCATGAACCGGAATATTGCAGGCACTGACCGAAGCACCGGTAAGCTCCCAGTTTCCCAGATGACCGGTCAGAATAATCAATCCTTTTCCTTGCTCAAGCGCTGCCCTGAACCGCTCCACAGACGCAGTGTCAAAGAACTCACGGACATTCGACGAGTTGATCCGGTAGACAAAGGGCAACTCCAGCGCGAGTCGACCAAGATGTCGGTAAAAGCGCGCCGTCAGTTCCTCTGCAGGAAAACCTTTGCCAAAAACCCGCTGGATTCGTTTGCGGACGATCATTCGATGACGTCGGTCAATCAGAGGCAACAGGGAGCCTGCGCAATCGCCCATGGAGGAAAGTACATGCAGCGGACAGCGTGAGATAATACGGATAATTAATTCGGAAATGAATGAGATCAAGTTGATTTCCACAGTAACCAGATCAGGCTCTTCCACGCACTTTTACAACCATCTGCATCCTCCATCCGCCGCAGGTATTGTCGGAATTTCCTCTGATTTCCAAGCCGCATATACATAACCGCCACAGCCGCAGATGCAGGTCGGTCATTTGGTACAAACAGCAGGACCTTTCGGAAGTTCCGGATCGCCTCCACACAATCGCCGCTGTAGGAATGCACAAAACCGCTGCGCAGGCATTCGCTGCGCAATTTATGGAAACTGCGTGTCCGGGAATAGAAATGAATAAAAGCAGCATATCCAGTGGATATAAACAGGATCAGCAAATACAGCAGCATGCACGTCCGACCCAGCTCCGGCCGAAACAGATTCATTCGTCCGGAAAAGGCCAGCAGACCGATACTGAGAAGCATTGCGGAGGACATCATGCTCAAGCCGCCTGCTGCAAACAGTCCAATGCGCTTGAGATAGTAACCAGGAATAAAAAAACCAATGATTTTCATAAGGCAAGAAAAAATACCCCGAAGAGGGTTCGAACCTCCAACCTCTGGCTCCGGAGGCCAGCGCTCTATCCAGTTGAGCTATCGGGGCAGTAAAGAGTTATGACTTTTGCAAAAAAACAAGTGTCGAGAATGTGTCGTGTTTCAAAAGTTAATTTTTCTTGCTGCATCCTCAAGATGATCCTTGGCAAGATGCATATAATTCTGCGTCGTTGATAAACTCTCGTGTCCAGCTAATTCTTTCACAGAACCAACATCCGCACCGCTCATAACCAAATGGGAAATAAACGAATGCCGGAGAGTATGAAAATGAATTTCCTCCGGATCACGTATTTGAGCAGAAATTATAATCTTTTTAAAGCATTTTGTCAAGAAATCTTCTCGCATATAATACTCGGGCAGGCTCGAACCTTTTTTTGCAACAACTGTAAAAACATATTTTCTTCTACGTGACTGGATCATCAAGAGGTTATATATCTCTGAAGAGATCGGCACCTTTCGTTCATGCTGCCATTTCGGAGACCAATCGTCCTGTATGCACACAGAAATTGCTTTTGGAGACACATCAATCCAACGCAGATGTGTAATTTCACCCAAACGCAAACCAGTATTTATTGCTAACCTCACAGGCGCATATATACGGGGTTCGCATTGCTCACATACGTCTAAAATCTGATTAACCTCGGGTTTTGTCAGGAATCTCTGGAACGGCCTTGGCTCAGGTAGCTTCTCGAACTTTTCATCCATTGGATTCCGGTTGATCAGACCAACCTTCAATGCATGGTTAAGACTAGCTTTAAGCGTTATCAGATCACGGTTGATTGTTCTCGGTTTCATTCCATCAACAGATCTTCTTTTTCTGCAATACTGCCTCCAGTCCGCAACAGTTATATCACTGACAGTCCTCCACGGGAGGGATTTTAGCAGCTTATTGTAAACATACTCAATGACCCTTTTGTGGTTGTGGCTGTAATCATCAAGTTTTTCCATGTACGCATCCTTGATCTCCTCCAAAGTAACGTCACCTGGCTCATGAATGACCTTGCGTACAGATTTAATGCGCTCCAAAGTGCCCTCTGGATCAATTCGTGAATCACTCTTGATCTTATCACGATAAGTTCTAGCCTGCGACAGGCTCGGAAACGTAGCCCGGTGCCGTGTACCAAGTACCGTCATGTCAACCTGATAACGATCCTTAGGAACCACTAATTTATAATATAACAATATGCGGTAGAACTATATCGTCAT
>CAZGEP010000133.1:0-13796 GCA_964524955.1 uncultured Planctomycetota bacterium
CAGGGCGCTTACCAAGGGGCGTTTTCACGTAAACCGCCAGGATATCGTTGACGCGGCAACACCGGTACTCGCCCATCGCGTGCTGATTGATTTCCGTGCAAAGGCGGAAGGGATTGACCATCTATATGTCATTCAACGATTGATTGAAAGAGCGTTAGCGCTCTCTAAACCCAAGGTGTCTCTGTGGACCCGTGAGCTGCTTAATGTCTGATTATTAACAATCTCTTTTTGAAGGGAGTTGAAACATGTTTTCTTTTGAATGTCCGGAATGTGGGAAAAAGTACAATACCAAGGAATCAAAGGCGGGAAAGAAAGTCAAATGCAAGGAATGTGAAAACACATTCCGGGTACCGGAAGATGACGCTCCGGTTGCCGCAGAAGAGAGCAAGAAAAAAGTCGAGGCTTCTGCTGTAAAATCGTCTTCGTCCGAAGACTATGATTTCAAACTGCCGGAGCCCAAACCGTGGACCGATGCGGAAATCGCAAAGATCGATAACCTCAAAGATGCCCACGGACGGATCATGAAGCAGCTGCGAAAGGCCCTGGTCGGTCAGGACCTGGTGGTTCGAATGACCATGATCGGTCTGTTCTCCAAAGGTCACTGTCTGCTCATGGGTGTTCCCGGATTGGGAAAAACCCTGCTGGTCAGTACCCTGTCGTCCAGTCTTTCCCTGGACTTTAAACGTGTTCAGTTTACACCTGATCTTATGCCGTCGGACATCACCGGAACCGAGGTGATTCAGGAAGACAAGGCAACCGGTGAACGCCAGTTCAAGTTCATTGAAGGTCCGGTCTTTACCAATATTCTGCTGGCAGACGAAATCAACCGTACACCTCCGAAGACCCAGGCCTCGCTGCTCGAAGCTATGCAGGAACGTCAGGTGACGGCTGGTGGTGATCGAAAGGTTCTGGACAATCCCTTCTTTGTTCTGGCCACGCAGAACCCGATCGAGCAGGAAGGTACCTATCCGCTTCCAGAAGCGCAGATGGACCGTTTCATGTTCCGTATTGAAGTCGGTTATCCTGCGGAAGAAGAGGAAAGTAAAATTCTGGCCATGACTACATCCGGATACAAACCGGACATTCAGTCTGTGCTCAGTAAAGAAGAAATTATCGAACTTCAGTCTCTGGTACCCAAGGTCAATATCAGCGAAAAGGTGGTTAGTTTTATTCTTAAACTTGTTCGGATGAGCCGCTGCGGAACCGAAGGCGTGCCGGAATTTGTGGACAAGTGGGTTGCCTGGGGTGCGAGCCCGCGTGCCAGTCAGAACCTTGTGCTCGGTGCGAAAACATCCGCAATTCTTGATGGACGTCATGAAGCAACGATTGACGATGTCAAGGAAGTCGCACACTTCGTGCTCGGACACCGTATCCATCTGAACTTTGCGGCAGAAGCCGAAGGCATAACTTCTCATAAAGTGATCGACGACCTACTGGAGGTGGTGGCGTAAATGGCCGATTATTTTGATCCCAAGATCGTAAGCCGTGTTCGAGGATTTGAGATACGAAGCATGCGGCTGGTTGAAAGCTATATGGTGGGTATGCACAAGAGTGCATTTCGGGGCATCAGTACCGAGTTCGCGCAGCATCGACAGTATGTAATCGGTGACGATACCCGCCATATTGACTGGAAAGTCTTTGCCAAGACCGACGAAGTCTTTGTCAAGGAATATGAGGCCGAGACCAACATGGCTGTTGTCTTTCTTCTGGACGTAAGCCCGTCCATGTTCTACAAAAGCGAAGATACGGCGATGAGTAAATACGAATATGCCGCCACGGTTGCGGCAACGCTTTCGTATATGCTCATGTCGCAGAAAGACACCTTTGGCATGACCCTGTTTTCGGACAAGATTGAGTATCATATGCCGACCAAGGGATCCGGTCTTCATTTTCGCAATATTATTGATGTACTGAACAAGGTTCAGAATGAAAGCCTTGAATCGGAGGGTGAAAAGAAAGAAGACAAAGGTACGGACATCGGCAACGTGGTGCGCAAGATTGCTCCGCAGATAAAGAGCAAGGGCGTGGTTGTGATTTTGAGCGATTTCATAAATGATCTGGAGACGCTCGGTGTGGGACTTGGACAGATTCATTCACTGGGCCAGGATTGCATGCTCTTTCATCTTGAAGATCCTGTGGAAAGAGATTTTCCCTTTTACGGCCAGACCATTCTCAAGGGACTGGAAAACGAAGGTAAGCTTCTCTGTGATCCCAGAGACCTGCGGAATATTTATCTCAGGGAGAAAGCAAAGCATATGGATTCGATTCAGGATCTTTGTATGAAGTTCGGTTTTGATATACGCAGCTTTACGACAGAAGATCATATCGACAGCCTGCTGACTGAATTTCTCTCTACACGAATGGCCCAGAGAAGAAGAGGGCGATAGCCTGCCGCGATTCTGTTATCGTCTCCGGTTTGCATGCGATTTCATGCGATTAGATGTCACTGTTGAATTCGTTGAACAGCCTGCGGATGTAATCGCAGGCCATTCATTGCCGCAGTAAATACAGACTCCATTTCTTTTACTGCCAATTTGCTGCCTGACCGGTCTGCCCGAGAAGCAGCGGATGGCGATGCGTTTCTCCAAAAGGATTATCGAGAAGATCATGAAATAGCAACAGGGCTTGACAAACCGTTCATCTGGATATAATAGAAGTATTGCAGCAGGTGAGAGCGTCCATAGCGGACCGCCGAAGGGGCAATCAGATATCCGGATTTCGGATGTGTGAGAAACTCTCAGGCAAAAGGAACCTGCATGCGAATTTCCTCTGGAGAGCCGCTTGTGCGGCACCGAAGGGATAATTCTCTCAGGTCAACCGGACAGAGGATACAACAATCACAACGGATTGGTGTATCCCTTTTTTTATTGAGGTTGGCAATGACAGAGATCAAAAAAACTCCCCTGAACAGCAGACACATTGAACTCGAAGCAAAGATGGTGGACTTCGAAGGCTGGGAGATGCCTCTCAATTATCCCGGCGGCATCATGGCCGAGCATCTGGCTACGCGCAAACAGGCCGGCCTCTTTGACATCTCGCACATGGGCCGGTTTGAGATCAGCGGAAAAGACGCGCTTGGTTTTCTTCAGCATGTGCTGACCAATAATGCCGCCGCGCTTCAGATCGGCGAAAGTCAGTATACCGTCATACCAGATGAAAACGGCGGTGCAATTGACGATGCCTATCTCTATCGGTTTCATCCGGATCGCTATCTGCTGGTAGTCAACGCCTCAAACACACAAAAGGACTGGGAGCACCTCCAGGGATTTACCGGGATGTTCTCGGATGTCAGCATCAGCGATATCATCGCTGAGCTGGCCATGATCAGCCTGCAGGGACCGCTTTCCAGAGAGATTCTTCTTCGGTTGACCGATTTTCAGCAGGCGCCTGAGCCGGTCCGCAATTCCCTGGGTATTGGAAAGATTGATGGTGTGGAAGTCAAGGTAGCCCGTACCGGGTATACCGGAGAGCCGCTCTGTTTCGAACTCTTTATCCACACCATCGATTGCGGAAAGATTTGGGATATCCTGATCAAACAGGGAGCTGTACCTATCGGCCTGGGCGCTCGGGATACCCTTCGGCTTGAAGCTGGGCTTCCGCTCTACGGTCATGAACTGGGAAATGATTCGGACGGCAACCCCATACCCATTCTGGCCTGTTCGGTTGCCCGGATTGCGGTCAGTTTCTCACCGGCCAAGGGAAGCTTTGTTGGCAGAAAAGCCCTGCACAAACAGCATGAAGCTCTCAAGAAACTAAAATTCAGAGATTTTTCTCTGATCAGCGATTTGCCCCGGTGCATCTTTAATGTCTCCATCACAGGCCGGGGAATCGCCCGGCCCGGCGACCGGGTGTACCGGGACGGCAGGGAAGTGGGCGTCATTACCAGTGGAACCATGGTTCCGTTCTGGAAGGCCGAGGGCATTGGCCTGTCTTCGGTACTGGCGGATGAGAGCGCACGCCGCGCGGTCTGTCTCGGACTTCTGGACAGCAATCTGGATATGGAGGAATCGCTTGAGATTGAGGTGCGGGGCAAGCGCATTCCGGCTGTGATTGTTCCATATCACATGCGAAGTGAAGCGCCCCCGTATTCCCGCTCCATTTCCTTCCGCGATATCGCAGCAGTGGAAGATCCCGCCAGTCGAGCCGCGGATTATCGGGAAAGCGTGAATACACTGCTCACCAAAGCCGTCCGGAATACGGTCTGGCGTCAGAACGAATGTATCAACCTGATTCCTTCCGAGCAGACACCTTCGCCCATGTGCCGCCTGCTCTGCTCCATGGACCCGGCCGGACGATATGCGGAGCACAAAAATATCAAGGCCTTTGAAGATACGGATGTCTTTTTTTACCAGGGAACAGATTTTATCTGTGAAGTGGAACTGCTTATTCAGGCTGAACTTAAGAAATATCTGACATGCCACCAGGTGGAAGCCCGTATCATCAGCGGCCAGATGGCCAATACCGTGGTCTTCAGCGCGCTCATGGATTACCTGAATATGGAAGACCGCAAGCGTGAACCCAAACGGCTGCGCTGGGTACTGAATCACAATATTATCAAAGGCGGCCACCTGAGTGCGCAGCCCATGGGAGCACTGCGGGATTTTATTGCATACGATGCTTCAACCGATCATAAGGCGTTTGTCAATTTTCCCGTTCTTGCGGACAATCCCTATCAGGTGGATATACAGGCCTGTTCGGAGATCATAGACCTCTATCGTCCACAGTTGATCATTCTGGGCAAGAGCATGATTCTGCACCCGGAACCGGTCGCGGATATACGCAGGATTGTGAATGACTGCGGAAGCGGCTCACTGATTATGTATGATATGGCGCATGTGCTGGGTTTGATCGGACCGCATTTTCAGGAACCGTTTGTTGAGGGCGCGGATGTAGTGACCGGTTCGACACACAAGACCTTCTTCGGACCGCAGCGCGGGATTGTAGCCGGTAACTTCAGCGAACACGATCCCATTTACAGGTTCTGGGAAGCGGTGGAGCGGCGCGCCTTTCCCGGAAGTGTCAGCAATCACCACCTCGGCACACTGCTGGGTCTGCTCATGGCTGTCTATGAAATGAACGCATTCAAAGACGAGTACCAGAAAAAAGTCGTGGACAATGCCAAAGCCTTTGCCCTTGCCCTTCGGGACTGCGGCCTGGATGTAGCCGGAGATCCGGCGGTTTCCTATACCGAAACTCACCAGGTCATTGTCAATGTGGGATACGGTGAAGGACCGGGTGCCGCACGAAAACTCGAAGAAAACAACATCATCGTTAATTACCAGGCCACGCCCGAAGAAGAAGGATTTACCGCGGCCGGTTCGCTTCGCCTGGGCGTTGCCGAGATGACCCGTTTTGGTATGGATGTGGAGGGGTTTCGGCAGACCGCGGAATTTATTGCAGATATTGTTCTCAACGGAAAAGCGCCTGGAAAGGAAGTTGCGGATTTCCGGAAGGAATACACGGATATGAAATATTGTTTTTCGGATAACGAGTTTACCGATAAACTGCAGGAGCTCCATAACCTTATTTAACAGAAGGAAACGCTGATGCCCTTTATTTCCAACACACAGGAGCAGCGCGAAGCCATGCTCAGCGAGCTGGGGGTATCCATTGAGGATCTCTTTGCGGATATCCCCGACGAGATGCGCTGCGGTCCGCTCAATCTGCCCGCAGGCATGAACGAGCGCCAGGTCTTTGGCCACATCTCTGAGATCTCAGAGAAAAACGCCCACAGCCTGCACTGCTTTATCGGAGGCGGGTTTTACGATCATTATATTCCGTCCGCAGTCAATCACATCACATCCCGCAGTGAGTTTTATACTGCGTATACCCCGTACCAGGCCGAAGCATCACAGGGGACGCTCCAGGCCATCTATGAGTTTCAGTCCTCTATTTGCCGCCTGACCGGTATGGATGTTTCCAATGCCTCGCTCTATGACGGCGGAACCGCGATTTATGAAGCCATCATGATGGCCCGGATTTTGACGCGCAGAAACCGCATTATTATTGATGACAGCCTCAATCCGATATATATGGTCATGCTTCGTTCCTACACCCGCAATCTTAATATTGAACTGGTGGTTACGCAGAACAAAGACCTGCGGGTAAACCGTGAAAAGATACTGGAACAGATTGACGACCAGACCGCAGCCGTCATTTTTCAGAATCCGAACTTTTTTGGAACCATGGATGATTTCAGTGATATCGCTCAGCGTGCCCATGAGAAGAAAGCGCTTTGTATCATGTCTGTGTATCCGGTTTCTCTCGGAATACTGAAAACTCCGGCAGAGATGGGAGCGGATATTGTTGTGGGCGAGGGCCAGAGCCTGGGCCTGCCGCTCTCATTCGGTGGACCCTACCTTGGGTTCATGGCGGCAAAAAAGAAATATGTTCGCAAGATGCCGGGCCGCATTGCCGGATTGACCAAAGATGATACGGGCCGTGAGGGATTTGTGCTCACGCTGCAGGCGCGGGAGCAGCATATTCGAAGAGACAAGGCCTCGTCCAACATCTGCTCCAATGAAGCGCTCTGTGCCCTGACCGCGCTGCTCTACATGTCGCTGCTCGGAAAGCATGGCCTTTCCGAAACCGCAGAGATCTGTGCGTCCAAGGCCCGGTATGCGTACAGTCGTCTCTCTGAAATCAACGCAATAACCATGCGGTCTGCAGATAACCACTTTTTTAATGAATTTGTAATTGATTTGCCGTCCAATGCCATGGAAATACTCGGCCGAATGATTGAGAAGGGATTTGCTGCGGGATTTCCCCTGGGCAAATATTACCCGAACATGGAGAATGCACTGCTGGTCTGTGTGACCGAGAAGCGTACCAAAAATGAAATCGGAATATTAGCCGAAACCCTGGAGTCTGTACTATGAAAACCATATTTGAAAAATCCATTCCTGGACGATGTGGAACCGGTACGTGTTCGGAAGAGCCCCTTTCAGCCGTAGAGATTGACTCCGCGTATCTGCGATCTGCTGCACCGGCCCTGCCCGAACTCTCTGAACTGGACGTAGTCCGCCACTTTACCGAACTCTCGCACAAAAACTTCAGCGTGGATTCCAACTTCTACCCGCTGGGTTCCTGCACCATGAAATACAATCCCAAGGTCCTGGAAAAGGTGGCCTCACTGGCTGGATTTACAGACCTGCATCCGCTGCTCCCGCAGTTTCCAAACGGGGCAAGCCTCACGCAGGGCGCGCTGCGGGTACTCTATGAAACCGATCTCCACCTGCGGGAGATTACCGGTATGGCCGGGTTCACGCTTCAGCCCATGGCTGGTGCGCACGGGGAGCTGACCGGCATCCTGATTATGGCTGCCTATCACCGGCAGCAGGGAAATGATAAGAAAACCGTGCTTATCCCGGACAGTGCACACGGAACCAATCCAGCCAGTGCCGCGATCGCAGGATATGACGTGATTACCATCCCCAGTGATGAGAACGGTGTTATGGATCGCGATGAACTCCGCAAGCACCTTAATAATGAAGTTGCCGGACTCATGCTGACCTGTCCGAATACCCTGGGTATCTTCAATCCTCACATCAAAGAAATCTGCGATATGGTCCATGAAGTCGACGGGTTGGTTTACTACGACGGCGCCAACCTGAATGCCATTATCGGCAAGGTCCGTCCCGGAGATATCGGGTTTGATATCGTACACCTCAACCTGCACAAAACCTTTGCCACACCGCATGGTGGGGGAGGTCCGGGGGCCGGTCCGATCGGTGTCTGTGAGAAACTGGTTGATTTTCTGCCGGTGTCCATTGTGATCCGACGCAGTGACGGAACCTATGCCCTGGAGTATGACCGTCCGGGATCCATCGGATACATTGCACCGTTTTATGGAAACTTCGGTGTTGTTCTCAAGGCCTATGCATATATCCTGCTGATCGGAAAAGAAGGACTTCAGGCCATTCACGAGAACGCCGTACTCAATGCCAACTACATCAAAGAGAAACTGAAGGACCGTTATGAACTTCCGTATCCCGGAGTCTGTAAACACGAGTTTGTACTCAGCGCCTCCAGGCAGGCGGAGAAGGGTGTGAGAGCTCTGGACCTGGCCAAAGCCCTGATTGACCGGGGTATCCATCCGCCCACGGTTTACTTTCCACTGATTGTCAACGAGGCCATGATGATCGAGCCAACCGAGACAGAAGGCAAAGAAACCCTGGACCAGTTTATTGATGTAATGATTGAACTGGCGGAACTGGCAGAGAACGATCCGGAGAAAATCAAGGAAGCACCGCTCACAACTCCGGTCAGCAGACTGGATGAAGTCACGGCAGCCCGAAACCCGAATGTCGCCTGTGTTCAGTAGAGTAGAATGAGAATTATTGAAGTGTATCTCTGACAATGTTGCCTTTGATGATGGTCTGGAGAATGTTGAAATCATCATCAAACACCGCAATATCCGCATCCCTTCCCGGCAGCAGGCTTCCGATTTTCTTGTCCAGCCCAAGCACAGTGGCCGGATTCATGGCGGCCATGCGAAGCGCGTTTTCCAGATCAATACTCATTTCGGTAAGATTCTGAATACCCTGAATCATGGTCAGGGCAGATCCGGCGATCACATTATCGGATTTTCTGGCAAAGAGACCGTCCTTGATGTAGACCTCTTCTCCCTTGGCAATGAGTTTGCCGGATGTCTGGCCGGTCGGACGGAGGCTGTCGGTGACAAGAACGATTTTATCCGCGGGTTTTTCCTTGGCCAGCATCTTGATATACACCGGGTGCACGTGATAGCCGTCGGCAATGATCTCACAGGAGATATCCGGATGAATCATAATGGTGCCTACAACACCAGGATCCCGGTGATGAAGCCTGCGCATGGCATTAAAGAAATGTGTGGAGTGCAGGATGCCGGCCTGAATTCCTTCCAGCATCTGTTCGTAATTGGCATTCGAATGTCCGGCGGACAGCACAATTCCTTTGCGCGATGCGAACAGAGCCAGCTCCCGCATGTTCTTGAGTTCCGGAGCAACGGTCATAATCGCGATGTGTCCTTCGGCTACATTGAGATACTCCTTCATCAGATCAATATCCACTTCGTGTATATGCTCTGGATTCAGAACGCCGTGTTTGTCTCTGGAGATAAACGGACCTTCCAGGTGAAGGCCGAGAATCCGGGCGCCATGTTCACGCCCGATGGCGCTGACAACCGTTCGGATGCAGGTAAAGAACTGCTCTTTCTCTCCGGGGTAGAGCGTGGGGCAGAAGCCGGAGACCCCGTATTCAGCCAGTGCATCAGACATTTTGAGGATTGAGTCCGGATTCGCATCTGTGGTGTCGTATCCGTGAAGGCCGTGAATGTGCGTATCAATAAACGCCGGAGCTGCGATCGCCCCGCTGAGGTCAATCCGCTGGTAATCGGAGGAGAGTTTGGCCTGGTCAAACCGTTTCTTGCTGATCACATCCTTGATCCTGCCGTTTTTGATCAGTACCGCAGCATTTTCCAGCAGTGTGATTCCGGTAAAGACCGTTGCATTAAAGAGGCAGATTCTTTCAGGCATTTTTAAATAGTGCTTTCTATGAAAAAAGGGTTAACCATGAATATCACGGAGCATAGCAGAACACACAGGCATCCCCACATCAGACCTGAACCGAATCAGAAACACCCTTGCTGTCTGTGACAGTAAACAGAGGCGTTCCCGGTCGGCTCTTGAGTTTGTCAATCGCTATCCTGTACTTTCTGCGGCTGGTCGTTACGGACAGCGAGAGATTATTACGCTCTGTCCAGTGACCGGAAACCTTTGCCGGCGCCTTGTCTTTCAGACCCTTGAACGGAAAGAGGACATAGGCACAGTCATACGGCAGACAGCCTTGAAAACGGAAACCCACGGAAGGGGTCGGCACCCGATATCCCGGAAAACGACAGGTGAATCCGGGGATCTCTCTCATGTCCATAACCAGGTCATCGTCATTCGGCGGGATTGCGGTAATCTGAATATTTGCGTCACTGTGCGTATTCTGCAACCGGCGCAGGCAGTCACCCAGATGCAATTCCTTGTGGGGCTCCCGCAGTTCAGTGTCCTGCGGATTGTACGCGCGGATAATCCGGTTGTCATCTGTATGGCGTGACCAGCATGTCAGCGCCTGGCTGTTTATTCCAAGTCGGGTCTCCGGCGCATTAAAATGAAAAAAGGTCTCGGCCACCTCGTAGAAAGGAATACTGTTTTTTCGCTCCGGCCAGGTGTCGCTGGCACGGGCGTGATCCACAACCACCCAGAAAACAATGTCGGAATCATCAGGTGTAACGCAGCACAAGGTTCGTCGCAGAACCAGGCTTTCATACACCGTGTGCTCCACGCACACCGCTTGAATCCGGGGTTTGTGCATGACAAACAGGGTGTTCGTCCACTTACGGGTGATGTGACGAGGGCCAGAGGGCTTAAAGCGTACCATATGAAGCACGTTGTGGGACTCAGCAGCCTGATCCTTTGAGTAATACGGACGGCTGTACGTGGCCACACCCGGGTCTGCAATCAGGGAACGGCCCAGACCGTAAATATTGATAGAACAGATGTCTGAATGCGCATGGTTAAAGTCCGACGTATACGCCAGCATTCCATAGTGGCTGTCTGTGCCCTTGCCGGCTCCAAGCACCTGAAGACCGCTTCGTTTCAAATCGTAGGGTTCCTGCTTTCGTTCTTCAAACGGAACATCCGGCAGATCCCGCCAGGTTCGGTAGCCATCCAGACCCATATCCCAGATGTGACGCTCCATGAGTAGAAGACTGGACGTCGGGGTACCTGCATTGGCCTTGTACCGGGGTTCATTAAAGAACGCCGCCGCCACGTTGAGAATCTCATGCGCTTCAATCTGATGTTCATGTGGCATGACTGTTGCCGCATCTCCGATTCTGGGATATTTCCCATCCTTTCGCAGCACAGCACAGAAGAGATCAAACGACCGCCTTGAGAGGTTCCAAAGAGGTTTCGGTATTTCCATGTCAGCAGCCTTCATAAACTGAACATTTCTGAAAATCAGGTTGCTGTTTACAGTCTGATATCCCAGACCTTCCCGAAAATACGAATCCTCTGTTGATATCGGAAAACACGTACAGTCCTCGGTCAGACGGGTAGTTGCCCACTCTCTCCATTTTCTGGAATCCTTGAACGCGGGAAAGCAGAGAGCGATCATGTTGGGAGCAGTGATAAAGTGCAGAGGAATGTTGAAAATGAAATCATTGTACACCCCCCGGTAACAGACATCTGCCAGGACCAGAAGTGCTTTGCAGAAGAAAAGTCGGGTGTCCGGATCCGTATGCGTACGAAAAAAAGGCATGGCTATACAGAATTCATATCCAATATGCTCCAGGGCATACTTCTCATAGTCATGCGAATTCGGCTGCCAGGGAAAAATGCCCGGGTGAGGAACATCGTCAAAGTCCGGGAATTTCTCGAATAAATTGTTGAAAATGGCAATCGCTGCCTGGATGTACTTTTCTTCATGAGTGATGTGAAAGAGCCGCCCGAGAATATGCGCAGCACCGCCCCTGCTGGACATCGTGGACGCCGGCCACAGAAACATGATTCGCTCGTCCTCGGACTCCTGTTGACTGGTTTTCTTTTTCGGCGAGGAAAGCAGATACTCGTCTGCAAATTTCTTCAAGTAGCCGATCTGGTTCTGAAACTGATTGCGGGCAATATCTGCAAGCAGTGGAATCTCCGCGTCCGACAGATAATGCGTAAACGTATCTTCAAAAAGAACACGTGCTGCCTCCAGAGCCGCTGCCTTGTACCGTCGTTTCTCCTTCAGACTGGAGGCGCGTTTCATGGCCTTGAAGCGAAAATCAATATGTTCGAGAAACTCCTTGTCCGACATATTCGTACGCATGTCAGTTCCTTTCAGGTTGAACCGGTGCGGAATAAAGCGTTTTGTATTTAATAATCAATACGGACAGAACCAGCAGCAACATTGCCGAAAGCATAAACACCCATCGGATGGATGCAGCCACCGCAATAACACTGCCGACAAGCGGTGAAATGCCCAGAATAATATACCGGAAGGAATACACAATTCCGAACGCCGTTCCTCTGCTCTTCTGGGACGTGTTATCCGCAATAATAGACTGAAGTACCGGGTCCATGCCTCCGGCAAAAAACGTATACATGGACATGCCGATAAAGAGCAGCAAATAGTTTGAAGCAACGCCGGCCAGAATGATCCATGGAATAGAGAGCATGCAGAACAGATAGGCAATGCCCGGCTTGTTACGTCGGTCTGCCAGTTTGCCGGCAGCGATTCCGGACAACGCCGTCATCAGCCCCAGCATGCCGATCAGAATCCCAGCCTGATTTAAGGCTTCATTCGCGCTCAAACCACAAACCGACTGAATATGGAGAGGAATCAGCGGTCGGATCAGCGAACGGGCAAATGAAAAGAGAAGGATAACACCAATCAGAAGCAGATACGGCCTGTCCGATAGAATTGACTGGAGATTTGTGCCTGCCCCCTCCAGCTTGTCCTCGGGTTCGGGTTTTTTGAAATCCTCGCGCACAAAAACAAGCACCGTAATAAACGCGATCGCAATCAAGCATGCGCCGATCATAAAGCAATTGCGGTAACCCACCATTTGCGCTGCAAAGCCGCCAAGCATGGGACCAAAGAAAAATCCGATAAAATTGGCTGTATGAATAAATCCGAGTGTGGATCCGGACCGTTCCTGCGGCGCCGTAGCCGCGGCAAAGATCATGGACATGGCCATGGTCCCGGTAAAGAGCCCCTGGGCAATCCGGAGAATCACCAGGTGTTCCACACTCTGGGCATAGGACATTCCAATCATGATGACCACACCCGATCCCATGGCCCGAAGCAGCATCTTCTTCCGGCCATATCGATCACCCAGCGCCCCCCAGATCGGAGACGCAAGAGCCAGACTGAACGTGGCAACCGCCATGAGAATACCGCTCCACAGCTTGACACTATCCTTGTCTGTAATACCCATTTCCTGGATATAAAAGGGAATAAAAGGCAGGGCAAAACTGAAGCCGGAGATCGAAAGGATCTGGGCCACCCAGATAAAGAAAATCGTTTTACGCCAGTGTTCCATTGGAAACGTCAACTTCGAGTTTCTGAAAACCCAGTAATAGAACCAAAGTCTTCATTATATACTCAGAAAACAGCAGGGCTATAAAAAATTGGAAATATAATTGACTTGCGACCAAAAAAAGTAAAATAGAATGCCTGACAGACTGACATACGGGGGTATAGCTCAGCTGGGAGAGCGACTGGCTGGCAGCCAGTAGGTCATGGGTTCGAGTCCCTTTACCTCCATTTGCTAAATATGGCGTTAGATCTTTATTTATGCGGTCTAACGCCTTTTTTATGCACCTTCCAGACTGATTTAATATGCAAATATCTTCAGCAGAGTTTAGCAGGATTTAGCAGTTTAACGCAAAAAACACGACACTTTCTTGACACCCCCTGTCGTGTCAGTATTCCTTCCAAGGCGACTGGTCAATAACAAGATCAGCCGTCTTTTTTCTTCTTACCCTCCCCACAGCCCCTCAGGCCGGTTTAAAGGCGTTGTATTGATATAGGGGTTCAAACCATTACCTTAAATCAAAGTGTATCGAAGAAAAAACTAATCTCTTCATTTATGTTTTTATTAATTATGAGTTCATCATAGGTTATCACTTAAGCATAAGGTTTTTTATATCAATGCTTAAAAAAATAATAATCTCAAGTATTTTCCGCATCCATAACCTATCCTTGCCTGACCCGATACAGCTTACCATTTCAGCAAGGTGCATACTTGTTTTTTCTCCACCGGGCATTACCACCTCTTT
>CAZGEP010000134.1:0-13586 GCA_964524955.1 uncultured Planctomycetota bacterium
CTTCCAGCCAGGTAGTGAAGTCCTGAGCTTCATGCTTCCAAACTTCACGCAATTTTTACACGCTGTATTTTGCCAATCATTTTTTTATTCTCTCAGATTTGAATTACTTGAATTTACTTTTGCCGTTAATAACCCATTCATCCACCTCCTCTTTCCGGCATTTCCACAACCTGCCGATCTTATGAGCAGGCATATTCCGATTATCGATCCTTTTGTAGATGGTTTCGCGTTTTACCCCCAGATAATCCGCAATTTCATCTACAAAAAGCCATCTGTCGCTCATCTACGTTCTCCTGCAACTATCTGGAATGTCTGGTAAGATTAAATGGGATAAAACCAGCTAAAATTATAACTAAACAGGTTGCAATTTCAAAGAAAATGATTGGCCTTTTGAGCCCATCGTGTATTTTGCGCCGAGAGTCCCGAACGAAACTCTTAAACAATTTAAAGCCGAAAATCAAAAATCTTGACCCGAACACAGTCATGGAACGTATTTTCGGCGACGATCATGACGGATTCGTCATGTATATATTCCACCAGATACCGAACTTTGAAATTCCTGTACAGTAAGCATAGCATAACGGTCGGCTTGAGGGGCTTGGGTGGAGCGGCAGTGTAACCCTAGGTCCCTCTCAAAGATGTTGAACCAGGGATTGGTAGAGACCCGTCCTGAACTGCGGACGAGTCACTACCAATCCTAATGTTGTTAGACGACCCGGAGCGGAATCTCAATTAGCACCTTCTTTGGCTTTCCAGATTTTATAGATGGTCTTGCGCCGCTCGAAAGCCTCCGGTCCGCCTTCCATGATGCGGATAATCTTAGTCTGACAAACTTTGGAGTCGACGCTAGCCGTATCGACATTGTAGGCCTCATCCCCGGCGCTACAGGCTGTAACGGTCTCGGCATCGCCGAGTACCGGGAAATTGGCGTTGTGGGTGGCAAAGATGAATTGCCGTCTCGGTTTAATTTTGCGCAACAGCTTTACGACCTCCTCATAAACAGTCTGGCTGTCGAGATCGTCCTCCGGCTGATCAATAAGCAGGAGGTCGTTATCGTTTTGGCTTAGCAGGAACAGCATCATCGCCGAAGCGCGCTGGCCCAAAGAGTGCGATTTTAGTTGCTTTCCGTTATAGGTTACGTCATACCTGTTCGGAATCTGGAATGACAGTAGGGAAAACGCATTTTTCACGAATGAGTCGGAAAACACCTCCGCCTTACTCTTTGCCTTCTTTGCAGCCTCGGCAAGATCCTTGTAGATCGCGCCGAAGTCGATATAGTCCGCCGCCAGCCCGGCAAAGGATTCCTTCCGAATGTTGCTGCCTCGGAATGTATCTTCCATCTTCTTCTGAAACGCGGCCTTGTTGCCCTTGAAGTCACTGGCAATTTGAAGCGACGACTGGGCAGAGTTGATCTTCTCTAGCTCGGCAGTAATGAATTTGAATTCCGCGTGCCACGCGTCGTTAAGGTTGGCGATCGCCTTAAGGAGCGCATCGTACTTCGAAGAGTAATTTTGGGTCTTCTTTTTAATTTCGTATACTGAGATTTCGATTTCCGCTTTCTTTTCTGTGAGGCTTATGTAAGCGTCCGGTTGTATAGATGTAACGCCTTTGCTTTCAAGCGCTTTCACGAGTTCGCGTTCTACCTCGGCAAACTCTTCCTTGAGCCCTTCCTTGGTTTTTTCCAGTTCTTTGCGCAGCGCTCCAAGTTCGGTCGTTATTGTCACGATAGATGTTGTCACTGTCTTCGCGTTTGTAATCGTTTCTTTAAGCTTCGCGAGCTTAACGGTGTATTTCTCGAAAAGTGACTCATTAAACTTTGACATGTGCGGCTCGATCTCTTCGAACTTTTCTTCGGCGTCGCTGATAACCCTTTCGAGACTATCCTTCCATTCAGCGGTCACCTCGTCCACTGTCTCGCAGTATGCGAGGTCCTTGCCGAACTCAACCTGCTTTTCGAGCTTGGCCTTTACGCCATGCTTATTAAATTGCTTAAGACGAAAATTGACGTCCTTTAGATTATCTTCGAGCTTGGCCAGTTGATCGACATCGCTCTGCAGTGTCGACAGGGCCTCTATGGCCTGTTTAAGTTTGTCCTTCTTCTCTGCGATCATATCTCGGTATGGTTTAAGCCCGTCGCCAATGAGCTTTTCGACAAGGTCGTGGCCGAATTCCTTGCCGACAGCGGCGAGATCCTTTTGCCCGAAATAGAGTGGCCTGTTGATGACGGTCTCGCGAATCGATATACCGGGTTGCAGCGCTCCAGCGACATATATGTCCGGCGAGTGGTTGTAGATGCGCCGGATTTCATAGCGCGTGCCGTGACGATCGGTTGCTTCAACGACGACCTTTCCGCCGCTCTTAAGAACATAGGGAATCAGCCCTTCCTTGTATTCCTTGTCCTGAGCCTTGGCCCCAAACTCTATGTTGAGGGCATAGCGAAGACACTCCAGTACCGACGACTTGCCACTGCCCTGAATCCCGATTAGGCAGTTCAAGTGCGGCGAGAATTTGACTCGTTTGTTATCGAACAGGCCGCCCTCAAAACGAATGGCATCAACATGAGAGTGTTTTACATCCGGAGCTTTTCGGCTCGTGCGAAAGGGGTGGTCCGTCAAAGCATATCGCACAGCATTGAAATTGAAGTCGCCAAGCTGTAGAAAGCTCTCCTCCCCCCTTCCCACTTCATCCAGGGCCTTGGGGTCGCTTCCTTCAAGTTCCACCGGGTAGTTAGAACCCCACCATTGCTGCACCTTCGTCCGGCTTTTTTTGTCCGGCTCATTATGCGTGCGCACCTTTTGAAAGCCGAGACAGTATTTCTGGATAAGCGGATTCTTGGCAAGCTCCTGCATGCGCCCGCCATCGACTTCATTCCACAACCCGCTTGACCCTTCAACGTGCGCAAACACGATGAAAAAATCCTTGTTATACTCTTCCAGCTTGTTCAGCGTGGTAAGCAGATTGTCGTTGGAACGGCCGTTTTTCTGTTCGTACTGGTCTGGCGTCTTACCGGCGAAGGTGACATTAAGAAACTGGTTGATGTAATCGTTGTTACCATCCTTAAGCCAGTCATCGGAGAACACGACGAGGGTATGCACGCCGTTGGCGCCGTCATTGACCGACAGCTCAACACCGGGCAGCAGTCCAATGCCACGCTTTAGCGCGGCCTTGCGCAGGGCTTTGAACTCGCCCATATCGAACTTGTTGTGATTGGTGATAACTCCAAGCCCGACACCGGTCGCTTCGAGCTTTTCAGCATAAACTCCGACGAATGCATTCTCGTCACCGTCGTACCTGAACTCCTTGTCGGCCTTCGTGTGAAGGTGAAAATCACCTCGCACCCAGGCGCTTCCGTATTCGAATGGATTAATCTCTGACATGTTGTTCTTTGCGCTGGTCTGGTGTTTCATAGTCTCCTACCGCAACGAAATAGATATATGGCCAACTGTGACCGTTTAACGTTTAGGCTAACGGGTGGTGGAGCGCCAGTGGAACTTCCGTGCCGTTGAGCCCTTGGTTCGCATCATGCTTCTGTCACTTCTCGAATAGCTTGAAATAGCTGTTCCCGTATCTGGCCGTGTCGATCTTTTGGCACGAAGCGCATTAAATCGAAAAACGGTCTCATTGTTCGTTCCTCGATCCGCAAAGGTGCCAAAGCCATTGTCTCCGTGAATACATGGAGGTTGATGATAGCGATCCAAGAACGGACCCTCTTCAATTCAGGTACGACATCAGATCTGATATACGAGATAAGAGCGGAAGGGTCGCTCTTTCTACTCAGTGATTGCCATTCGGTTAGTGAACACAGCGCAGGAAGAAGACTCTGACAAAGAACGATGCCGTAGTCATTGCGGGATTGCTGAATATCCGACTCGCTGCCCTTTTGCCGTAAAAGTGTTAATATTGCTTTGCCATGTTTACCGCATGTTGTGCATGCGTCAGAATAGGCATCTCTGGCCCGCTGGACTTCGCGCAGATTTTCGCCTGCCAGCTTTATCTCTTCAGCCTCGAGCTTCTGGACTTCAGCCTTGAGCTTCCGAATCTCTTCCTTATCGCGCAATGCCTTGATGCCCCATCCTACAGCACCTCCGATACATAGGGCAACGAGGTACCACGACCACTGACTAGGATCGTCGGGCACTGAGGATGGGGTGACCTGAGCGATGATCATTTAGATCCGGGTTTCCAGTTGTCAGCTGCGTTTTTTAGGTCTTGCATAATTCGGTCGGTATCATCAGAGGCAGCGGTCTTCTCCATGATCTGATCCTCGGTCAGCTTGGAGAACTTTCGGATCGCCTCTTGAGCGCGATCGAATGTCGTTCCTGAAGTGCTATTGAAATGCTGAACCAGAGCATGGCGCTCAGCCTGTGTCAGCGTTCTGCCCAGTAGTTTTTCCGCTGCTGCGATGAGTGATTGTAATAGTTGTTGATCTGTTGACATTTCATTTTCCTTTCATGCGAACGCCGAATTGACCTGCAACCGCAGACTGCGCGTGAGAAAACGCTTATGCGTTTTCGATTATCAGCGCAGGCAAGGCGACAAGCCCTGCCGCAGGCAGGGTTGTCAGGTCCAATGTCATGTTCGCGCCGCGCTAGCGGCGCGAACTTTATAATTATGCGGAATCCATGTTTGTCATCATTTGTACTGCAAAATATACATTTTCCATTCAATTAGAACTTATTTTTCCTGATTATTTGAAATCTTATGTTTGCAATAGCGTATTTTATGACAATCAGCTCCTGCAGTTGATGGTTTTTGTTCTCAGCCATAGACCATCGACCGCGGTTAAGCCATCGACCAATTCGTCACGCCCCTTTCTTTATATTCTTCTCCGCTTCTTTCCCGGCAAGCATGCTTTCAACAATGCCCAGGTCATGTTTGGCTGCCACATCTTCGGGGTAATCTTCAAGAATGGCTTCGAGTTTACGTTTTGCGCGTTTGAGGAATTTTTCACCGCCTGGCAAGTCCGTTAGGATCTGCTGTTTGCGGGATTTCCGGAACTGCTCGCACATGTATTCCAGGTAATCCAGAAAACCGTTTACCAGTGTTGTAAAAAAAGGCTGTGATTCAAGAATCTTCGTGATCCTGTCATAGTAGCGCTGGTATTTGGGGCGCAGTCTGTCTGTATGGATATTGTCCTGTTTGCGGAGAATCAATTCGTATGGTTCTTTTGGATGCGCTTTTTTCGCCAAATCAACCAGTTTTTCTCGTGCTTTTTCCGTGCAGTCAAGAGCCTGGACAATCCTGTAGAATGTGGCAAACCGAGGGATACTACTGGCACTTGGACCGGCAATCTTCTGTATATGAATGGGGCTTTTCATTCCAAGCCGCCTGGAAAGCTCCAGCTTGGTAATAGATTTACTCTTGATTACCTTATCCAAATATTGGTTGAAATTCACATGAATCTCCTTGGTGATTAGATTCTGGCTAAAAATATAAAATAGTATAATTCAATATTATCTATTTCGATAGCCTTGTCAAGAAGAAATGCCATTACACGGATTGAATCAGTTGTTATCAACATAACAACAATAGACAACATACATTACTTGACATATGGTATTTTTAAATATAATAGCATGCTCTATTCCGGCACATTCCCCCTCCAGTGGGGATTTTCGACTTCCCCCGGAGCCTCGTGCTCCACATCCTTTTGCCTCACTGGAGGGCTTTTTTTTATCAGGCGAAGCGGCTGGCTGTATATCTCACCCCACACTTATATACTTGCAATCTTTCAACAAGGTGACAACATGATTGTGAATATGCAAAAACTGATGTATCCCGTTGATTTACAAAACACAGCGTCTTTCGAGATAAATATCGCAAACGCCAATAAGTGTCCTTTTCGTCATTTATATTTTTTGCTGAAGCAAAAAATATTTATATCATGACGAATTCCTTAGAAGGATGAAAACCGAAAAATTGATTACGAAGATTAAAAGGGTTGAGAGAGAATATGAAGTCGAAATGTCGGAAAAAGCCATTTCGCTATATTTCACGGATTGGCAGATAAAAATATTAAACAAAAGGCTGGATAAACAGAAACTGACAAACTCAGAACAGAAAGAGTATTCAGCAAAGATAAAACCAAAAATAAAATCCTACCGTCTGTTAAAAACGCTATCCCACATCCTGAACTAATTCTTATATCAAAAAACAGGGAAAATAAACCCATATCATAGGGTATATATACCGAAAAAGATATTCTCAATCACCGATATATTTATATAGTTCAACCTCTTACCTATGGGTAAATACGCCCATAAAAAAGGGTAAAACGAGGTTGATAAAATGGAAACAAAAACTCAGCAACAAAAAAACGACCTAATCATAAAACGGGATGTTTTCTGCTGTGTAAGTCAGGAAGTTTCTTTTATTCTGAACTGCGGGACAGATACAAAGGAAACGCCTTTTACGTTTGAAGATATAGAAAACAGCTATTACGCCTATGAGGAAGCAATAAATAATGGAATGATTGACAAGGACTGCACAGAAGACGATTACGACCCTGAACCAAAAGAAATTTACGAGTGGTGGAAGGTCAGCGGTTGGCTTCTGGAAAAAATGGCGGAAAAGGGAGAACCTGTAATCAGAGATTTTAACCTCTGGGGCAGAACAACAACAGGACAGAGTATCGTATTAGACAGTGTGATAACGGATATTCAGCAAGAAACAGAAATATAATGAGGTGAAAAAAATGCAACACATAAACACGGATAGCGAATTGTTCAGGAGATATGTCAAAGGAAGCAGTATTATTGATTTGAATTTTGGAGATGAGGACAGGTAAAATGGAATACGACAAAAAACTTTTTGACTTGGCAGTACGGCTGATTTTGTTCAGTTTTCACAGTCCGAATGCTGAAAAAGGTGAACTGAACGACTTGGAACAGGCAAAAGAATTATTGTCAGAGGAATTTGACGATATTATGCGGGGGAACTAAAATGGGAATATTAAAAGATAAGGTCAGGAAAGCTTTTATCGAACTGAAAAAAAACAACATCAGGGCATTTGCCGAGAAAATCAGTGATGTGTCGGATGTGAGGTATGCCCATCATAAAGCCATAGTGGACACAGAGATAGAACAGCAGTTACGGGCATTTTTCAATGGGTATAAAATTGACATCAAAAAGGTGATATAAATGAAAGCAATCCTACCACAAAGAAAGTGTGTGTGCGGAAGCCACCGATACCGATTGACAAAGAACAAGTCCAAATACACAAATCAAGAGAAAACAGAGGGTTTTTACAGGGATATTCTCATCTGCGAGAACTGCAAAAAAAGAGAGGAGTTTAATTTATCAAAATTCAGGGTGGATACGGATGAACAATCCCATTGAAGTCTTATGCGAAAACGGATTTGAGCTGATTGATTACAGCGATACGGAGACAGACACGGGAAAGACAATCTACCATCTGAGAGCAGAAAACGGCAGAGAATTCAGGATAATGTATCAGGTGATATAAGATGACAACCGAAATATCTCACGAACAAGAGGGCAAAAAAATTTTAGGGCAACAAAGAGATTGCTGAATACGCCCCTGATTATTGTGACTTATGCGAAGAACGTATTTACGGAGAGACTCATTACGCAGACGATTTGAAAGTTTGCTGGGGGGATGTTACGAAAGTGCGGTCAAAGACGAATAATGGGTGATAAAAATGAATAAAACAAACAAAGGATACAGGACATTACAGGAAACATTTGAAGCGTTTGAGTTTGGTTTCATCAATGAGAAATATGATTTGGAAGTGTGAGGCGGTATACGATGGACATAAACGCACTGAGGGTGTTCAACGCCCTTTACAGATTGGGTATAACAGAGACTGAATTTAAGGAAATATCAAAAGAACAATCCCACACGGAAAGAACAGGCTTGTGCGTAAATCTGATAAAAAAGGGGAATATCATTGGTGTAAGCCACGACGAGAGACATCAAATCATAATAAATAAAATCAGTGGAACAATAAAAGTTCAACCGAAATCCAGAGTTCTTTTCAAAACACTGATACCATTTATGGAACTCCCGCAGGAAGTATACACACTACACCAGATTGCACAATACAGGGCATTGGACACGGAAATCAGATACGAAGTAAGAAATATGGATGAACTCAAAGACAGAATATGCGACAGATTTGTTGACGGATACCCCAAAGAACTGGGTGGAATGTATGAGGATGTGTATGCTGGTTTTGAGAGCAGGGAAAAAAACAAAAGGCTTAAACCGAAACTGGTTGAACGGCAATTAAAGGCTTTGTTCTGGCTATTTGGAGAAGATTTTACCGCTTTCAAACCATGTGTTGCCAGAAAAAATATTGCAAGAATTATAAAAGTGTTTCAGAGAAACAACAGGCGACTGGCGATAATACAGATAAACGAGGAATGGAACAAAAAACGTGGTGGACTTTTAGGTGGCAGATGGACTGACCTGATACAGAGAACTTCATTCAAAATAACGACATTCACACCAGGAGATGAAAGGTTCAACTTTGTCAGTCCGAACAGGGAGATATTCCTGATGTATGAATGCGACAATCACGGAAAGGCAAATATATGGCTGGCGGATGATATGTTTGAAAAGGTTTCCGCAGAGGAACTCAAAATACTTTCAAAGAGATATGATGAAAACCAAGAGGATAGATGGATATATCTTACAGCAGATGAATACAACAAACAGAGGACAGGAATACGGCTTGAACTGATGAACGCAAAGAGAGCCGAGCAGGAAGAATCAGCCAGAGACAGATTGTCAAAGGCTATGCAGGAACAGTTCAAAAACGGGAAAGTCGTCAGGCAGGGAATAGAGATGACAAAGAACAGTATCATCTATGAGGGAGTTCGCATTGAAAACAACAAAATAGGTGAATATATTCAGCAACAGCAGATACACCTGCTGGAACGTCCCAGCTTTAATGAGATATTCGAGGGATTTGTGGACTACCTGCTTGAATATGAGCAAATCGGTTTTGACAGGAATTATGATTCAAAAATGAAGAGCAGTATAGAGGGCAAACACATTCTTCGTGCAAACAGGATAAAGATAATTTTGGAAAAAAGAAATAAGCTGTTCTATGTGAACGACCACAGAATCAAGCATGACGATATTCCCGAAGTATTAAAAAGCTCGATTGCTTTTCAAACGCAGGCAAAATATGATGAATGGGTTGCCAGCACAAGCAAAGTGGATTTGAGGTTGCAGGATATTCTGAGAAAAAAATCTCTTACATTTGAACAGTTCTTTGATACGACAGATGAAAATTGTTTAATCCAGAAGAAAGATAGAATACGTTTCTCAATTCCCATCAAAAGGAAAGACGGGAAAAACTATGTAATAATTGAGGGAAAAGATTTCAGGATAAAGAATATAAACGCATTATTGGATTTGACCAAAGAAATCAACAGCTTCAGACACAAATACAGCGGTGGCGGTTATCTGCAACGAACTATAAAACTGTTATTCAAAGCGATTGATGGAATAACAGCAGAGGAAATCGGCAAACTGATAAGGAATGGAAGAAAGGAATACAGGCTGTCGGTTGAGAGGGAAAGGAAAGAACAGAAAAAGAAATTAAAAAGAAGCAGAGCGTTTATAAGAAATGCTGTCCGCTTGACAAAGGCGAGAAAAGTGGACGGCGGTTATTTTGTAAAGGGATTGACAGGCACAACCTATTTTGTCGATGAGGAAGATTTAGAGGTATGGATAATCAAAAACGAAAAAAAGGATACCCATCTTTGTATTGTTGACAATGATTACAGATGGGGAGATATGGATGAAGACGCACTTAAAAACGACAGAATCGCCAAGAGACTTCTACTGCTGTCAAAAGACGAAAAAGTGGCGGGAGAGATATACGATAAGGGGGATAAAGTAGATAAGTGGTGGCTTCAAATAAAAAGGACAAACAAAGGGAGTGTGGTAGCATGAGATTGCTCATAATAGGATGTGGCGGTATTGGAAGCTATCTGACTGGTCATGTCTGTAATAAGATACAAACCGGTCAGATAGACAGTTTCATGGAAATTGACATAGCGGATAATGACATGGTCGAATTGGAACAGATTAACTATCAGAATTTCAGCATGGACGAAGCTGGAATGAGTAAATCAAAGGCTCTTGTCAAGCGGTTCAACGAATATGGCTTACGAGCAGTAAACAAGAGAATTGACAGGAAAACAGAACTCAAAGGGTATGATTTGATTATTCTGTGCGTGGACAATGACAGGATACGAAAACTGGCAGTCGAATATTGCCATGCTCACGATGTTGCGTTTATTGATTTAAGAGCAACAGGCAGGAGATACTTTGCCATGATAAAAGAAGCGGATTTGAAAGAAAACATGAAGTTCATAGACAGCACGGACATGAAAGAATACAGTTGTCAGGAAAAAAAGGATTTGAAAAAAGGCGAATATCAGATGGGAAACGAAATCGTAGCCGTAATCGGCACACAAATGCTGTTGAACTTTCTGAGAGGAAACACAAACAGGACAATAAGCGGGGTGATATAAATGAGAAAAATACCCATGTATATCGAGAGTCCGAATGGACACGATACAGAAGATGTTCCTGAAAATGAAGTTCAGGAACAGGCTGAAAACCAGCTCAAAGACGACAAATGGGTTACCGTAGAAAAAAAGGACGGAGAAACAAAGATACTGACAGAGGATGATATGGACAGCGATGAACAGAAGTGGGCGCAGAACTTTGAGAACATAAAAAGTGTAACTGCGACACAGAAAGCAAAGGGTGGTTGATATGGAAAAGAAAGAAAACTTTTCAGCTTTGATTGAACGGTTTGCGAAAGAGGACAAACCTGTTTTTATCAACGGTGTCGGGGCTGGAAAAATATCGGGAATCGAAAAGGATTTTGTTAAAGTTACGGTTATCAGGGAACAGGACAGCAAAAACCAAAAGAAGCTGTACAGAGAAACAACATATATACCCATACAGAATATCTGCTCGCTGAGCGAGGGAGAAAAAGAAATACCGAAAAGTGAACAGGAAATGAGCATAGACAACGACTTGGGTGATATATGATGGCACTGTCAAAAAAAGACGAGGAGTATCTTGCACAACTCTATGCAAAGGCAAAACGAAAATGCAAAGACGAATATGACATAAACATCGAGACAAAGATAAAAATTGACATGACAAAGACCTTAGAGGAGAATAAGGTTGATATGATAAAAGCGATACAGAAAGAAAAAGTGATGAAGTTAAAGAACAAGCCGAAGCAGGGCAGAAAGAGAACGGGAAAAGATAATTCTGACGAGAAGAAGAAAAAAGCGATACAGGAAAGACGGGAGTTACAGAAACTGAAAGAGCAGGAAAAGAAAGCAATCAGCGAGTGGAAAAATCAGTTCAATCCCGATATGATAATCAAAAGCCCAGCCTATTTTGAGATGGAAAAATATATAGAGATGGTATGTGCGGGATATTCCAATTTCTGTATCGTTCATTCAAAGGGCGGACTTGCGAAGACGTGGAGTTCTCAGGCTATCCTCAAAAAGAAAAAGAGTGATTACGCCTATCTTGGCTCATTCACCACGCCTCTTGAGCTGTATAACTTTCTCTATGATAACGCAGAGGAAAAGGTTATTTTAATCGATGACTGTGAGGGTATCTGGGAAAACGGAAGTATAATCAGTATACTCAAGAACGCAACCGAGATAAACGGGAAACGGAACATAAGCTGGAACAGCACGACTTCCAAGCTGGACGGAAGGGCGAATACACGCCCATTCAACAGCAGGATAATACTTCTGACCAACCAGCTTCCAAACCCTGAGAAAAACCCTCATATCCAAGCACTGCTGAGCAGGTCGTTTCTTTGCAGATTAAAACTGACATACAGGGAAAAACTGGATGTGATACGGGAAGTCAGCAAGAAGAAGTATCAAGGGCTCACGGAAAAAGAGAGAAAGAATATATATGAATTTATAGAAAGGAACACAAGCGAGGCAACAGAGGATTTGAGTATCAGAAGCCTGATAAAAATTTATCACTTCTATCTGTTTGACCGGAAAATATGGAAAGAACTCGGCTTGAGGATACTCATGGCAAATCCGAAAAAGGAGATTGTAAGACGCTTGATGAACAGCGGAAAGACCGCAAAAGAGCAGGAAAAGATTTATCACCAGAGAACAGGACACAGCAGAGCCGATTTTTTCAGGATAAGGCGGGAATTGAAGCCGAAACGCTCTGATTATCCAAAAGTTTCTCAGACGGAGAGTGTGGCAGAAACCCAGCCACAAGCAGAGGCGGTTGCCTGAAAAGTCTCATAGTCTCAGCAAATCTGAGAAATAATGAAAAACGGGGTGATGAAAAAACAAAGAGGCAGGGCAAAAATGCCCTGCTTTACTTCTCTTTCTGTCATTTTCTGATGAGTTTGCACAGGTCGTTATGCTGTTCTGCTAATTTCTGAAAGAAAAATTTGTAGTTATGGGCTATCTGAAACGGAGATTTCTGATTCCGAGCTATATGAACACCGTATCGAGATTGCCATTCTCTTACAGCCGATACCTGTTCAGGATAGAGAAAAGGAGAAACTTCATTGTCAATCACCCAAGAAAACCACAGTTGTGTCATCTCTGACTTTATGTGCGAAAACAGAACATCCAGCAGGGCGTGAACACCGACACGGCAGTTGTTCTCCGGGTACGGAAGACCGCAACAGGCTATCCGAAATGCTACGGATATACCCCCTGCGTTTTTCAGGGTATTATCCAGAACATCGGACATTTGAGCTTCGGATAGCCAGTACGGTTCGTTGTAAACCTCAGAAAGTATGCACACCTGCATTTTCAGAAAAAGCGGTGTCAGCACAGCTTTCAGTTCATCAATATTCGAAATAACAGACTGAGTTAAACCAATATTTTCACGAACAGTATTTACGGGGTTTTCAATCCTGCGGTCAAGCTCTTCACGGGAGCAGAAACACAATATGCGATTGACACGTGTCACACCCACGTCTCCTCTCTCAGGGTGTCATAACAGGCAACAACCTTACAGATAAAGGTGTAGAAGCTGTGTTGTTCGATACTCCCCTTTTCAAAATCTCCTCCGGCTATCAAATACGGCTCTTTCATGTCGCTGATGTTTACATTGCTGAATCTGCGCGTTAATTCCCTTGCGATTGAATACCGCTCTTCATATTCTTTATATTCCGTGATTGTATTCACAAAACGCATTCCGGTATATTCTTTAATAAGAGCCATCATGATGATATCGAGCAGAGCGGGGATACCTCCACGGTTGTTCACAACGGGAGAATCATATCCCGCAATATCGAATATTGAAATCAAATTTCCCTTGTCCGAATACGAATAAAGAATATCTTTAACCGCTGATATCGAAACATCCCTGTACTTTCTACGCTCTTTCGGGGAATATGAAATATTCAGAACTGCTTCCCGTGACTGATAATAAAAATCAAGCAATATTTTCTCAATAACATCCCAGTCCGTTGTTTTCGTCTGCTTTATACGGAATCCGCCCCTGACCTCATTGAGAGGTATGTGAATATCCTTAACAAGTTCTTCCCGGCTAGATCGGAAGAGCACAGTCTGAACTCCAGTCACAC
>CAZGEP010000135.1:0-13370 GCA_964524955.1 uncultured Planctomycetota bacterium
ACATCAGTGATATACCCAAATGCTTTGGTGCGAATCTGGCGTTGTAGTATTAGGGAACCGAACCATTACGCTGTACGTCGAATTTAGCATTGACACCTTTACTGCCCCGGTTATAATAGCTTTTTTCCGGATGGTGTTTGTTCCGGAGAATCAACTAACATCCCGTTACGAAATATTACCACGCGAATGGAGCAGGGAATATGAGTACATCGATCAGTGAAACCATGGTCCGCGACGTTGTCAGTCAGGTGCTGGGTGAGTTGGGAGCCGCACCGTCTTCTGCAGCCGTACGGCCCCAGTCCAGCGGACTGGCGACCGGCAGCGGCGAGGGTATCTTTTCCACAGTGGATTCAGCAGTAGCAGCAGCCAGGGCGGGTCAGAAGCGTCTGGTGGACGCCGGTATGGAAGCCCGTGCGCAGGCAGTCGAATGCATCCGCGAAATCTGCATGGAATACAAGGAAGAGCTGGGAAAATTTGAATTTGAGGAAACAAAAATCGGACGCCTGGATCACAAGATCGACAAGCTGGTCAATGTAGCGACCAAGGTGCCGGGCATTGAAATGCTCAAGACCGACGCGGTCAGCGGCGACTACGGCCTGGGCGTGACTGAATACGCGCCCTGGGGTGTGATCGGTGCGATTACCCCGGTAACGCATTCCGCCCCCACAGTTGCCTGCAATGCGATTATGATGATCGCCTCCGGAAATGCAGCCGTCTTCAACCCGCATCCCGGCGGCGTGCGCTCGGCAGTTAAATTCGCGCAGCTGGCATCCCGCCGGATCAAGGAAAAGACCGGCCTGACCGATCTGTTCTGTTTACTGGATAAACCCACCCTTGAAACCGCGCAGGAGATCTTCACTCATCCGGGAATCAGCATGCTCTGCATTACCGGCGGCCCTGGTGTGGTTGATGCAGCCATGGCCAGCAACAAGAAAGCCGTGGTTGCCGGGCCGGGCAACCCGCCCGTAGTTGTGGATGAAACCGCGGACATCGAAAAGGCAGCCGCCGGAATCATTGCCGGTGCTTCCTGGGACAACAACCTGCTCTGCATTGGCGAGAAAGAGGTCTTTGTGGTACGCAGTGTTGCAGACAAACTTCTTGATGCCATGAGCCGTCACGGCGGGTACAAACTCACAACACAGCAGATCAAAGCGCTGGCCAACGCAGCCATACATTACGACGAAAAGTCCGGCCACTATCTGGCAGACAAGAAGTTCGTGGGCAAGGATCCGCAGGTGCTGGGCAAAGCCATCGGCATAACCGTGCCGGACAACATTGACCTGCTCTACGGCGAAGTGGATGAAAGCAGCCCCTTCCTGCCCTGCGAACAGATGATGCCCTTTCTGCCGATCATGCGGTGTGCGGATGTGGATGAAGCCATTGCCAAAGCAATCAAATTTGAACACGGATTCGGCCATACCGCAATCATCTGGTCCCACAATGTGAACAACATGACCAAAATGGGCAAGGCCGTGGACACCTCGATCTTTATCAAGAACGGTCCCTGCGCGGCCGGTCTGGGCGCTGGCGGGGAAGGTTTCAGCAGCTTCAGTATTGCCACGCCCACGGGCGAAGGCGTAACCAGTCCCCTTACCTTTACGCGTCTCAGGCGCTGTGTGATGGTCGATAACCTTCGGATTATTTAGCATAAGGAATTGATAAATATTATGGCAGCAAAAAGCATGGACATCAAGCTGGCAAAGATCAGGCAGGACCCCAACTGCGGTGAATTCATTATGGCCGATGCCAAAGATGCAGACATGGCATTCGGTATTGCCTCACCGGGAAAGTCTCCGGAGCATCACGCGCAGGAAGGCAGTTTTCGCAGCCTGGCCGAGTACCGCGAGTGCATCCGCCAGGTCGTGCGTCAGGGAATTCTGGATATCATGCTCATGTCCGCGCATACCAACAGTATCCTGACTATTCAGGAACGGCTCTTTGACGAATCGCATATCACGCCCGCGGCCCGGGCCAATGATACCACGGATATTCACGTGATCCGGGAGGGGAAATATCTTCAGCATCCGTCCCAGCCCTTTCAGACCACAATCATTGACCATATTCAGTGCGGTACGGTCGCGTGTCCGGACAACGGGAAGGTAACGGGTGCCAACCTTGGTCTGTACAGTGTCACGTTTAACAATGACCTGGAATCGGATAAGCGCACCCTGGAGGCATACAAGAATTTCCGCATTGAGGCAGAGAAAAAAGAATTTCGTCATTTTCTTGAAGTCTTTGACCCTAACGCGCCGCTGAATACCATTGACAGCGAGAACATGGGCGGATATATTAATGACATGATTGTCCGCTCCCTGGCTGGTGTGCCGGAAGCAGGCCGCCCTCTTTTTCTCAAGATGGTGTATCACGGACCAAAGTTTACCGAGGAGCTTGCCAGCTATGATCCGCAGCTTGTAATCGGTATTCTCGGCGGCTCCTCCGGCACCACCTATGACGCATTCAAGCTGATCAGCGAAGCGCAGAAGTACGGCGCGCGTGTGGCCCTGTTCGGCCGCAAGATCAACAATGCGGAAAACCAGCTGGCCTTTATCGAAATGCTGCGGCGGATCGTTGACGGGCAGATCTCACCGGAAGAAGCGGTCAAAGCCTACCACAATATTCTCCAGGGCCTGAACATCAAGCCCTATCGCTCCCTGGAAGAAGACATGCAGATGACCACAGGCGTGATGAGCTATGGGAACGCTGGTTCGCAGGCCCGAATTCCGGTGAAGATCCCATCCGCCAGGGGGCGCAGTACCGGGAACGGATTCAGGAAAAAGACCGCTTCGAGTTCTTCGGCCGGAGCATCGGCCCCGGCAGCCCCGGACTTCAGCTCCATGACCAAAGATGACCGTCTTGCCTACTTCCGCAACCGCCTGAAGTAGGCCCGCGCCAACAGAAACAAAACAATGAAGGTTGAAGGTTTCTCCATTCTACTTGCGTCAGCAACGGATGAACCGGCGGGTAATGATATCGAAGATCTGTTTCAGTAAATCACTTTCCAGCCTTTTTGCATGGGATCTTCCGATGGATACTGCTTTACAGGCTTTCCGCCGTTATCTTTTTTGTAAACCTGGCCTTCTTCGTTTACAATATATGTAAAGACACCTGTGATCCCGTACTTGGCCGGAAAGGCGCAGAAACCGAATTTGTATGTGTTCGTGCATTTCCCTTTGTACTGCGGGCTTCCGCTGTTCTGGCAGTAGGGCTTCCCGGTTTCATCCTTGACAATGGCCTGATAAAAATATCCGGACTTGGGGGAAGGGGTGAATGACTTGATCTTTGGAGCGGCATCTGCTCGGGCCTGAGCCAAATCCATATACTTTACTTCATTACCGCCCTGATCTTTAATGTGGCGGAAGCCGGACACGTCAAGAGTCCAGTAATCATTTTTCCCATTGGAGTCCGCATCCGTCTGACGCCAAGAGGCTTCATACGAGACCATCTGCTTGAGCCCACCGATCGCGGATGTTTCATTGGCTGCGATACGCGAACGGAGCAGGCTGGGGATGGCAATGGAGGCAATGATTGCGATCACTGCAATGGACGACATGCCGCTTGCACTCCCGCTGCCCATATGGCCGGTCCATTTGTCCAGCAGAACCCCATTGTCCAGCTTCTGAAAAAGGGCAAGGTTGGAGCAGGATTTCCCACTGAATACACCCAGGGCCGGAAACTTGGTAAAATCAATCTTGGACAGAAATTCAAACGCCTGTTTTTCCAGGAAAGAGTCCATGTTCTTAAACCCGGCAACTGCTGAGGGCATGGATTTATCCGACCCATCTGAAGAAGGTTCAGTGCCCTCTATTACCGCCTTAAATTTTGCCAAGTCTGCTTCAGAATAACATTTCTTATACGGCGGTTTCATCATTTTCTCAGCCAGTTTATGAAACTTATGTTCCGTCATTTTAGAAATATGACAGTCCAGAAAGAGTACATTTCTGTAATTGCCGTGATTTCCTTTTTTGTCGAATCCCATGATACAATCTGCCGGATTCGTATTCTGAGCCGGAAAGGTAAATATATATCCGTGACCGGTATGCCCTTTTCTGCTCGGGCATCTCAAAACATTTTGACTCATAATTTCTCCGGATTTTATGAGCTGATCCACGGTTTCCGGGTATTTTCCATGTGTGAGGTCTTTATCGGAAAAGGAAGTTGCTCCAATACCGATTTGCCGCAGATTGCTCATACACTGGGTTCTGCGCGCAGCTTCTCGTGCCCTGGTAAGGGCGGGGAGCAGCATTCCAGCTAGGACAGATATTATGGACACGCTAAGGTATGCGAACATCAGACCGCCACCGGATGTGTTTTTGATGTACCGGTTGTACGAAAATCCGCACGACAATTTGCCGCCCGCAGTAGTCAGGGTCTTGGAAAAGTCCGGATCACCGGTAATCGGGCTGTATTTTTTAGCAAGCAGAAGCTCAAGCAGGGGAAGGTTGTTGGTGATCAAAAGGACATCGTCCTGAATGGCCGTACATATGGATAGAACTCCGCTGAAAACTTTCAGATATTTGACATCTGTACCATGAATGTTTACGGTTTTGATTCCGCCGCCGCACATGTCCTGGGACGCGTGAATTGCCGCGAAGTTGAGCAGTTTGTCCAGACCTGCAGCCAGCTTTGTTTTATCACTGACCTTTACCATCAGACAGGTGCTGCCCAGTCCGGCCATGGAAAAAAGCGGAAAACCGCCTCCCCTGGCAGACGGAAGTTGAAAGAGCGCGATTTCATCTCCCATTCCCTGAAAAAGCTCTTTGTCAAAGTCCATGCCCACAAATCCCTGGGCGGTCATCAATCCCATGCTTACCCCCATCTGCAGTTGTTGATTTTCAGAGGCGGCTGCGCATTCGCGGATGGTTTTGAGCAGCGCGGAAACATCAAAGTGGAGTCCTCCGGCAGTTATGGATTCCGATGGAATGCGATTGAGCAGGGATTGGCTGATGGGGCCTTTTTTAAAGAGTTTGCTCAGGCCCTTGTCTTTCGCGGTATTGTACAAGACGACCGACCGTATATAATCTCTGTCACGAAAAAAACGTAACTGAGCTCCCTGAAACCCGGGCAGATTCAATGCGCGGATAGTTTTTTGTGAAACCTCATCCATTTGACCGATCAGATTGTTAATGTAAAAATGCAGACCCGGGCCGTTGAGTTTCGTTACCTCGGACGGACCTGGAAATAAAGAAGCGGCCTGATCTGGATTTTTAAGCACATCAGAAAGTAGTTTTCTGGCCGCGATTATATCATCGCCACCGCAGATGCCGAAGGCCATTTCGGAATTTCCCGCGCAGAACTTGCCCATATCTCCGCGGGGTGAGGCAACCAGTATTTTTACCCCTTCCTCGTTTTGGGTCATGGACTTTATTTTGCTTTTTGCCAGCATTTCGGAAAGCAGTGTAAGCATTTTTGGTGCTGTTTCTTTTTTCTTGGGCTTAACCAGATAAAGAAAGACTTTCTTTTCCAAATCTATACCGCATATTACTTTTCCGGAATAAAAACTCGAAGAGGTTTCAAAGTCTAATCCGGTTTTTTGACTCATGTTTTTTTTATAAATTTCCCATGCTTTTTTAACATCATCCGCAAACGGCTTCATCTCCGGACTGCTCAAGCCTCGGAACAGTGCAGATTTGGACATCTCAGAAAAGAAATCCTCCACACTGTCAATACGCAAGCCTGCAATGGGATTGAATTTTTCCTGCGCAATCAGAGACCGCTGGGGCAGGGGCATGAGCAGCATGCCCAGAGAAACCAGCATTACAATGCCCTTTGACATCAGACCAACTTTTTGAACAATACCCATGACCAACTCCTTATAAAAATGATTGTTTATTTGCTCAAAATTTCTCTTCTTGAGAATATACGAATTGCAATCAGTACTGCAATACAATTCCACAGTATCAGTATTGGAAAAAAATATGGTCCGGAAACAATGTCAGCAATAACCGCTTGAATCTGAGGAAGCTTCTGCTCAACAGAAGCGTAACTCACATTGAAAAGAAACAGGACCAGAAGAGCGATACTGAACGGTTTGCCTTTATTTACCAATGCTCCAAACAAAAGAAAATACCCGGACAGAAACATAAAACCTTTAAGCATTCCCGGCGTGAGAATACTCATCACAAATCTGAATACTCCTGCAGGCTCCCCGGTCTGGAAATCACCAAGTTCAATTGAAAACTGTAACGATAAAACATATCCGATCAATACAGCGAAAAGACATGGAATTAAGAAAGCCAGGACAACAACCAGTGTGTTAAAACAGTATTTTGCCAGCACCTGACATGCTGGAGATGCAGGAAGGCATCTGATAAACGTCATGGTTTTTACTTCATTCTCAGAATAAAAAATGTTCGTCTGCAGTTTCATGGATGCATAAAAGAACACAATCACCTCAAAAACAAGAAACATCGTGAAGAACACCCCACCCACCTTTGAGATCGATACTGGGACCATATCTTCTGCATTTGTTCTTGCCACCACATAAAACAGGAGTGCGAAAGCAGCGGCGCCCACAAAAATAAACAACTGTGACTTGATTAGATCCCTCTTGTTCCTTTTCCATTCTCTCCAGATTAGCCATAAAAACTGTTTCATTGCAGCCCTCCTTCGGTATATGCCATAAAAATATCACTCAACTCAGGAACCCTGGAAGTTCTGCCTGCTTCATTTAACTCAGAGAAATAACTTCGGCTCATCAGTGTATTGAGAAACGCCTTGCGAAAAGGAATATCCAGCCCCAGCGTGGGTTCATCCAGAATCATCAGCCTTGAATCAATGGACAGCGTCATCAGAAGGTAGAGCTTGACCTTCATTCCCTTTGAATACGTCTCAATCTTCTGGTCAAGCGGCAGGTCTGACTTTGCGAAGAGGGCTTTTGATTTTTCCGTATTCCAGTTCGGATGCACCCCTTCCATGAACTTCAGAAGATCACCTGCCTTCATCCATGGGTCCAGTGCTGTGGTGTCCGGGATAAACGTAACATCTCTGCACATTTCATGACGATGGGTCAGCGGATCTTTTTCAAGCACCTGAAGCGTTCCGCTGCAGGCCCGGTAAAGCCCCATGCATGTTTTCATAAGCGTTTTCTTTCCTGCACCATTGTTTCCCAGGAGCCCGATAATCTTCCCCTCGCTGATTGAAAAACTCAGGTTGTCCAGAACGGTCTGCCTGCCGAATTTCTTGGATAGGTTATCCGCTTGAATGAGAGTATTCATACATCGTCTCCACGTGTTAAGGCAAATCCTTCATGTTTTTCTGTATACAGTTCAGCAGTTCCTCTTTACTCAGATCCAGAGACATGCCGTACTTCAGAAAATCAGATACCTGCTTATCCAGAAAGGAATTCTTTTTCTCATCAATTATCAGCTGCCGGGCATTTTCTGAAACATACATTCCCTGGCCCCGCTTCTTGTATACGATTTCTCTATTCATCAGATCCTGCAGCGCCTTGAGAATGGTCTGCGGATTGATGCTCAACTCTACCGCCAGCGTACGGACAGACGGAAGCGGCTCATTGGGCTTGATCTCAGAATTAAGGATCATCTGCTCGATGTATTCGATCAGCTGTCTGAAAATCGGTTTTTCTTCTGAAATAATAAAATCCATAGTCTTGTCCAAAGCCATTGTTCTGGTGTTACGGTCTACTGTAACACCAGACCGGCAAATGTCAAGTAAAAAAATAATAAAAATGTATGTAAAAGACTCTCGGGTAATTGCTGACAGGAAGTAATGTCTTCCAAATAAATGTTTTATGAAAACAAGACATCTCTTAAGAAAGCGAGATGTTATCCGCCGCCGGAAAAGCACTTGATTTCGATGTTTCAATATAGATACTTTGATTTGAATTGAAATGCTTCAAAAACTCGCCGAAAACTCAACACGATCTAACGGAGGAGTTGCCATGAAATACAGACGATTCGGGAAGACAGACATTCAGATACCACTTGTGTCCATGGGCGGTATGCGCTTTCAGACCTCCTGGAAACGCCAGGATGATGTCAAGAACGCGTCTGTGATAAATCTGCGCGAAACCGTCCAGCATGCCCTGGAACTGGGCATCCATCATTTTGAAACCGCACGCGGATACGGGACCAGTGAAGAGGAACTCGGACAAGTGCTGCCCGAACTGAATCGGGATGAAATCATTGTTCAGACCAAGGTCGGTCCCAGAGAAACCGGTGCAGATTTTCTCTCGGATGTACACGACTCACTGAAAACACTCCGGCTTAGTCACCTGGACTTCTTTGCGATTCATGGAATCAATAATCCCGCTATTCTCGAAAATACACTCAAGCCAGGGGGGACGCTTGAGAAAGCCGTGAAGCTCAAAGAAAAAGGCGTTGTCAAAGTGGCTGGGCTTTTCCACACACGGCCCTGTGGACGTGATCCTGGATGCCATCCGCACCAATGCCTTTGACTATGTCAATCTCTGGTATTCCTATATTTTTCAGGACAATCTGGCAGCCATTGAAGAAGCACGCAGCCGCGATATGGGCGTCTTTATCATCTCCCCCAATGACAAGGGTGGAAAGCTGTTCGAACCACCGGAAAAATTCTGCCGCCTGAGCGAACCGCTCCATCCCATGGAATTCAATGATCTCTTTATCCTGAACAATCCGGACATTCACACCATCTCCTGCGGCGTGACCCGACCGTCCGATTTGGACCTCCACGCGCAGGCAGTGGAAAAGATGGAGAGTCTTGCGGATACGGTTGCTGAAATCAAAGAGCGTCTGGACCGGGAACAGGCATATGTTCTGGGCAGCGAATGGGCAACACATTATCTGCAGGGAATTCCGGAATGGGAAAAGGTTCCGGGACAGATCAATGTCCGGGTAATCCTGTGGTTGCTCAATTTGGCCCAGGCCTTTGACATGGTTGAATACGCGAAGATGCGCTACAATATGCTGGGAAACGGCGGTACCTGGTTCCCGGGGAAGAACGCATCCGAGCTGGAAACACACGCAGCCTCGATTGCACAGGCTGTCAAGGAATCGCCCTTTGCAGACCGGATCATAGAAAAACTTGGTCAGGCGGTCAAGCTGCTCACCGGCGAAGAAGTTAAACGCCTGGGCAAAGAACATTAACACTACTACGCAAGATTTACGCTGCCAAAAGACGGGGGATTGGGAATGCATCTGAAAAGAGTAATGAGGAGTTCAGATTGTCAGGCGTCCTGGCTGAACTCTTTTATGGTCATGGATATTTCCATGATCTTTTCTTTGAGAATCTGGTTTTTGGAATATTTCTTGAGCAGCTTCATGAGCATGGTAATGGCTGTGGCCTGATCATTCACCTCAAAGATCCGTCTGGCCCGTGCAATTTCGGTGTCAATCTCCTGGGATTTCTGCTCTTTATATCCCTGGGTGGCTTTGATCAGCCAGGTCTCAAAATCACCACTGTGGTTTCCGATAAAAACGGTTTTCTGAAAGACATCAATCGCCACATTATATACTGCAAACTGTGTGGCAATGATCCCAAAGTCCGCGTCGGTCAGAATCGCATCACCGCAGGCGAGCCTGCCGAGCATAACCATGCCCTTGTCCGGAACCTGGTTCCAGGGAAGAGTGACCTGTCCTGTGGATTCAATTACGATTCCGTTCGGTTTTACGTCAGCTACGGTTCCCGGTGCCTTGATGCCGATCAGTCCGGTCTCGATTTCCTGTGTGGGTTTAGATTTTTTGAATGTTTCCACCAGTTTGTTTTTGTACTCAAGCAATCTGCCATACGTGTCTTTTTCTTTTTTCAGTAGCGCCTTGACCCGGTTGTTGGGTGCCAGACGAATTGCGTCATTCAGTCCGCTGCAGACTGTTTCGTATTCCCTGCGTTTGAGTTTTGTTTCCATGTCCGGCACATTTTCTTGAATCGCTTTGTGAAACAGCTCCTGAATTTTTTCTTCACTCTGAGCGAGTTGTTTCTGAACTTCTTGGTAGTTTTTTTCTGCTTTTTTTGCAAATTCTGAATCCGGAAACTGGTTGATGATTTCCTTGTAGAGAAAGGATGCTTTCTCAGGAGAACAGGATTGGTTTTTATGGTAGTTCAATGCGTAGTTGAATAAGATTTCCGCTTCCGACGGTGTTTCTTTGTTCTTTTTCTTATCTTTCTTATTGTCCGTGGTCTTGCCGAGTACCGGCTTTTTACCACCTTTATCATACTTGTATACGTAAACCGGGGTGAATTTTTTTGCCCAGAAAAGTGTACGGCTCAAGTCTTCGAGTTTCTCATTGGCCCTGCGGTCTTGCTTGGCATAGGGTTTGAGGCTATGAATTGCGAATTCAATGATGACAAAACTCTTTTGGATATCTTTGGAACCGTCTTTTCCGCGGCGCTTTCCTTTTTGAAAAAGAGAAATGGCCTCTTTTTTTGCCTGTTCGGCTTTGGCTACGGCATCCAGAACTCCGCTGAATACCTGGTTCGCAGTCAGGAATACAAGCACCAGGATAAGCGTATGAGGGACGAGAAATTTCTTCATATTTTGCCCCCGGCAAATAAAAAACATTGACAAATAAAAAAAACAGGTTTATGATTGACTATAATGAGTCTATCTGCATCTTTTGGTTTACGTTTTTTTGATACTATATCACAAAAAAGAGTGCAGTCAATTATAATTTTTAACATTATTTGTAAATAGTAATAGTAGATGACTCAAATAAAGAATCATTCATATTTTATTTTTCAGGAATTCGTTTCAATGAATTTGTTTTTATTATGACGTAATAATTCCGGAAAGTATTTAAAAAATAATTTTTTTTTGAGGGTAGATGAAGAGAATAAGCTTGATTTTAACAGTAACCTGTTTTCTGACAGGTGGTTGCATAATCCCCTCTGTGTCTGTCTGGGGTGTGGATATTGGCAATGACGCACCGGACATTAAAGCCGAAACCTGGTTCAACGGAGGTCCTTACTATCCGTCCGTATCCAACGACAAGACCGTTTACATTATAGTATTCTGGGCCACATGGGATCGGGCGAATCGAAAGCTCTTTCCATTTTTAAACAAACTGTATAAAAACTACAGCAAGAAAGACGTGGTTGTGGTTGGCGTCAGTCAGGAGGCGCCTTCCAAAGTAGGGCTGTTTCTGGCAAAGGCCAAAGCAGAATTTCCCGCAGTTGCCGATAAACACAGCACCACTACCCGTAAATACATGAAAGGTCATACCGGAGTGCCCAAGGCATTTCTTGTGGACAAGAAGGGGAGCGTTGTCTGGGTCGGGCATCCCTTGGTTGGGCTGGAAACCGCACTGGCCAGTGTGCTGGCCGGCACCTTTGACCGAAAGGCCCTGATGGAGATTCAGAATCTCGAAGAGAAACTGCGGCAGGCGGTCAAGACCGGAGATACCGGATCCATGTTTATCATCATCCGGGAAATTCTTCAGAAACAGCCGTATGAATACAAATATCACTGCATCAAGCGTGACATACTCAAGGTGCGTAAAGACAGAAACAGTCTGAAGGAGGCGTATGAGGATATGCTCAAGACCTTTGTCGGCGATCCCGAAATTCTTCTGAACATTGCCGAGCAGATGATTACTGACAAGAACGAAGAATTTCGTTTTCCCGAAACCGCGCTGCTCGCGGCCCGGATCGCCGTAGTGATGGCCACAGAAAAGAAAAGCCGGGCTTACCGGGTCCTCAGCCGTGTAAATCTGGAGATGGGGCTGGTGGACCGGGCCGTAGCATGCCAGGAACAGGCGGTTGCCGAGGCTTCAGATGCAGCAGACAGAAAAAAACAGCAGACCTTTCTCGATTACTGCAAACGAATTCAGCTGCTGAACAGAAAATATCAATCTGAAAAAAGAAAACCGGACACCGGGCAAAAATGAAAATATCTGCGACCGTTATCTGCCTGAATGAAGAAAAAAAAATACGGACCTGTCTGAACAGCCTTGACTGGGCGGATGAAATCGTTATAGTGGACTCTGGAAGCACGGACGCCACGCTGGATATATGTGGAGAATACACGGAAAATATATATCACAGAACGTTCGACAGTTATATCAACCAGAAGAACTATGCCGCATCCCGGGCATCCAATGACTGGATATTGAACATTGATGCAGATGAAGAAATTTCTGCAGAACTCCGGGAAGAACTTCTCCGGCTTACAGCCGAGGATCCCGAAGAGAACAGGGCTTTTGCCGTCAGGCGCCTGACCCGATACTGCGGCGGGTGGATTCACCACTGCGGATGGTATCCCGGATGGCAGACAAGGCTGTACAACAGAAATACCTGTGAGTGGAAGGGAGATCTGATACACGAGCAGCTCTCTGTGTCCGGACCCATCCGGCGTATCGAAGCAGACCTGCTGCACTATTCCTTTGATTCCATTTCCGACCACTTCAGAACTGCGGACCGCTTTACCCGGATAGGAGCACAGGAACTGAAAAAGGCAGGCACAGAGAAGAGTCTGCTTCATATACTTTTTCGCACGGGATACACCTTTTTTCGAGTGTACGTCCAGAAAAAAGGTTTCCGGGATGGTTGGAGGGGGTTTTCCGTTGCTGGCTTCAGCGCGTTTTCCGTGTTTATCAAATACCTGAGAGTTCGAGAACCGGACGAATGAAAATAATCGTCAGTATTGATATTCAGTGGTTCAGTGGCGTTGCCTGGCATATGCTCTGTACGCTGAATGCCCTGAGGCACAGCGGACATGATGTCTACGCAGCCGGCAGCCACCGGTCCAGAGGCCTTGAACACGCCCAGGAACTGGGAATCCCGGTGCAGCGCTTCAAGGGGCTGCGCATGAAGAATCCCGTGTGTATTCCTTTTCAGCTCCTGCGATGGAATCGCTACCTGAATGCCGTTTCCCCCGATGTTCTGATTACCTACTCCTCCGCGGCCCACTGGCTCACAGTGATGTGCGGAGCACGGCGTCGGAGAATTCGAATCATCCGTGCGCGCTGCGATGCCAGAAAACCTCGCAAAACCGTTTCCAACCACATCCTGCTCAAGCGCTTCACCTGCGGGCACATTTTTTCCGCGTCCGAACTTCAGTCAGCCAACACCGCTGGTTTCCGGCTGAACGACAAGAACAGCATCGTACTTCCCGGGTACGTGGATACCCAGCGATTCAAACCCGGCAACACAAGCAGTACCATACGCAAAGAATTTAACCTTTACCGGGAACCTCTGGTAGGAATTGTGGGTAGACTTGATCCGGTCAAGGATCATCCGACCTTTCTCCGTATCGCGGACGTGGTATGCGAACAAATTCCCGAAGCCCGGTTTCTGATTTGCGGAAAAGAAGCCAATACCAGCATTGCCGGACTCAAGGCGCTGGCCCGTCAGCTGGATATCGCGGACAAGGTTATCTTTGTCGGCCACCGGGAAGACGTTCCGGAGATCCTCAATACCATTGACATCGGTATGAT
>CAZGEP010000136.1:0-13325 GCA_964524955.1 uncultured Planctomycetota bacterium
GACTTTGAAGCAGCTTACGGCCTCAAAGCCGATGACATTGACAGCAACAACGACAGCGAACCGGATGAAACCCAGCAGGCCGCGGACGGCCGCACACTCTTTGAGGTGGCCAATGACCTGCACATCAGCCCGGTGGACCAGGGTGATGATTCCGGAACCGGCAGCACCGGTACAGATACAGCCGGAACCAGCGGCTCAACCGCTCCGCAGTCTTCAGGAAGTGGAGGGGGCGGCGGATGCTTTATCAGCACATTGCGCTGATAAAGCAGTCGATGGTCGATAGTCGATGGTCGATGGCTGAACTGCTTAAAAGCAAAAGACAAAGACTTTTTTAGACGGGATTAACGGAATTGACAGGATAACTGCTGCACGAACAACCCATATCATTCACTGCGCGGGTAATGTCAAGCTCAACCAGCGTATGGATGAAGCGCGGAAAAACGCGGTTTATTCAGTCAAAAACATCCTCTCCCTTGCCCGGGCATGCCGGGACAACGGACAGTATGTCAAGACTGACGTGGTAAGTACGGTGGGAGTAGCAGGAAAGCGAACGGGCCTAAAGCCGGAAAAAGCGTTTACGGAAAGTTGCGGATTTCACAATACATACGAAGCAGCCAAGGCTGAAGCAGAACGTATCCTCTACTCGGAAATGGAAAACGGTTCGCCCGTAACCATTCACCGACCAAGCATGGTAGTGGGAGATTCACAAACCGGACATGTCCGCAGCTTTCAGGTATTTTATCATCTCTGTAATTTTTTTTCAGGAAGACAAACCAGAGGGATTGTTCCCCGGACCGGAGACTTTCGGCTGGATATCATTCCGGTGGACTATGTGGCCCGTGTCATCTGTACGGCTTTAAAAGACCGGGAAACCATTGGACGAATATTTCACCTGGCAAGCGGACCGGATTCAGCACTACCAATCCCGGTGCTGCAAAAACACACGAGCAGCCATTTCGGTATCCAACCCATCCTCGTTCCACTTATTATCTTTGACCGGATTCTGCCGGCGCTCTCCTTTCTGTTCCCCATAAAGTTGCGCAAACTGCTCCGGAACCTTCCATACTTTCTGACCTATATCCGGGATCCTCAGCTTTTCGACAACCATCAGACCAACGCCTGTTTTTCCGCCAAAGGCCTGCACATTCCCAACCCCCAGGCCTATCTGGATACCGTATTGAAATACTATACGCAGAACGCATGACTGCCAGCCGCGCATACCCGAAACAGAAATCAACCTATGCTGTTCCATTTATATTTTGCAGTTACCCGTCAAATTCTTTTTCTGCAGCCCCAAAGAACAATTCACTGATAACTGATAGATATAACGAATACTGATTTTATCGCAATCGGTATCGGTATCGTCTTTTGAATCAGAAACGGCCAATACCGATAGCGATACCGATAACAGCACCGATTGACATTCGTAAACTCGAAATCATCATATTAAACTTGACGAGGCTCTATTCTTGGATAGGATGACTCTTATCATATAAACAGCTTCTTGATTACACTTTACCGGTTCCCATGATGAAAAGAAACACTGCCCATCCAACAACAAAAAAACCCGAACTTCTGGCTCCTGCCGGCAGCCTTGAGACGGCTCTGGCTGCCTTTGATGCAGGTGCGGATGCAGTATATGCAGGTCTTGACCGTTTTAATGCACGCGAACGCGGAGTAAACTTCACCCCGGAAGACATGTCAATGCTGGTGGAGTATGCCAATCGCCATAAGAAACGGGTCTATGTTACAATGAACACACTGCTCAAACAGAATGAACTCACCGACGCAGGCCGGATGGTTTCTGAACTCGCGCAGATGAGCGTTCACGCGGTGATTGTCCAGGACATCGGCCTGATCCGCATGATCCGGAACTTTTTCCCTACGCTGGAAATCCACGGATCCACGCAGATGGGAATTCACAACAGCGCCGGACTTGAGACCGCAGTGCAGCTCGGACTCAAACGGGTTATCCTTGAACGCCAGATTACGCTGGATGAACTCCGACTGATACGCCGCAGCAGCACCATGGACATTGAGATATTTGTCCACGGCGCTCTGTGCTGCTGCCGTTCCGGAGCCTGCCTCTTTTCCTCCTGGATGGGTGGATGGAGCGGAAACCGGGGGAAATGCAAACAGCCCTGCAGACGGCGTTACCGGACAAAGAACGGAAACGGTTTTTTTCTCTCCATGCAGGACCTGTGCCTGATCGAACAGATTCCACAGCTGATGAAACTGGGGATTACATCCTTTAAAATCGAAGGCCGGCTGAGACGAAGAGACTATGTAACAGATGTTGTCTCCGCATACCGTATGATCATGGATGCACCTGAAAACGACCAGTCCAAAACCATTGGCCAGGCCAAGCAGATTCTTTCCGGAACCAACGGTCGGCGATGGAGCAGCGGGTTTCTCTATCCAGCAAATTTCGAAGAAATCGTCCGCCATGATGCTATGGGAGTATCCGGTCTGCTGGCAGGAAACGTTCTCCATATCGAGCCGGACGGATTTACCGTCAAGGTATCCCGCCCCATATCCCGTGGAGATTTTATCCGTGTCCAGCCGCAGTCCGGGGACGAAGGCCCGTCCTATGAAATAACCGAACTACGGATCGGCAAGAAACCGATCAAAACCGCGTATCCCGGCGAAGAATGCTTTATCGAGTCCGACAATCCGCCTCCTGAACAGGGAATGATATTTAAAACCAGCCGCGGCGTCCCAGAGATGACAGCGCGCACAGACAACCTCCACCCGCTTCGGAAGTCGTCAGACCTTCATATTAACGTCCGTCAATCCGGACTGACGATCACCGCAGCAAACACAGAGGATCACGCGCTCCAGCACGTTGAACGCGACATAGAAAAGGCAAAGAGAGCACCGCTTACTCAAGAGACGGTTGTCAAAGCATTCTCTGCCTCTGACTCCGAAACATGGTCTCCTGGCAGTGTCAGCGCAGATGTTGAACCTGGACTCTTTATGCCTGTCAGCGAACTCAAGAAAATCCGCCGCTCTTTCTGGGAATGGTTTCTGTCTGCTGAGCGTAAAACCCGGATTGAAGTCGAATGCGAACAGGCACTCAAACAGCTTGAACAAACACTGAACAAACCCTGCAGCCCGAAGAACTCGACGGCTGAGACCGTTATCCTCTCAGCCCCCGGACAACGCACATGCTCCGATGACCCCGCTTCAGTTACTGCGGTTTCCATTGATGATGCAACAGAAACAACCGATGAAGTGGTGCTCCCTGACTTCTGCTCAGAGAAAGACCTGCCCGACCTCCAGAAAAAAGTCACCGCGCTGCTTCAGGCCGGGTTTAAACGGTTTCGCCTGACATCTCTCTTTGCATTCCGTTTCTTTGAAAAAACGCAGTCGTGTTTCCTGACATCCTCCTTTTCCATCCCCTGCACCAACAGCCTGGCAGCGACTGAACTGCATCAGCTGAATGCCTCCAGGGCCATGGCCTGGCCTGAACTTGAGAAGGAAATAATTCTTTCCATGGCCGATCATTCACCCATCCCCATTGAACTTTATACGCTCGGTCGAATTCCACTCCTGAGCACCCGGGCTCTGCTCCGGGCAGAAGGATCCGTCCGGGATCAAAGAGGAGGCGAATTTATATTTAAAAGAGAGGGCGATCTAACGCGGGTCTATTCAAGGAATATGCTCTGCCTGGACCCAATCGAGGGGCTGAGTGAGTTCAAAGACCTGTCCATGGTCCAGCCGGGCGAATCCGGTGGAAGCAAGTTCAATTTCAACCGGGAATTGATTTGAGGACTGCAGTCTATGGTCGATGGTTGATAGTCGATGGCTAACACATGAAATCAGCTATATATGACTCTCAACTGATTTATTGTCAACGATTGCCGCACGGCCCCCGTTGATTTGTCTGAGGTAGAATTGACAAGAACAAAACAACTGCTTAAAAAATTGGGAACAACGAAATAGACGAATCGTACGAAAAGTAACTGCATAACTGCATATAAAACTTTGCATCGCACAGAGGCACGGGGACACAGAGAACTGCTTAAAAGATTACCGGTGTACCGAAAATCACGAAAGAAAGAAGGACGCAAAAATAAAAAAATGTAATCAGGATGTAGATGTGATAATTGCGATTTTATCTGACAAACAAGATCTAACATGAATCCTTTTTTTACCATTCTGCTTGTTCTATCCATTCCTCTTATTTTCGTTGGATATTTCTGGATCCGGTTTGGTCCGAGACGATGTCCCAATTGTCACAAACTCGTCTGGGGCGTTTTCGGCCCTCCGATCGGTATTCGCTGCATGCACTTCAGATGCAAATCATGCGGTACCAAATTCAAAGGAAACAAGCGCCTTCCACTTTAAGAAGCTGTTTGTTATAACACAGCACTTTCAACTTTTTGCGTCTAAGATTTTAAGCCGTTATCTTTCTTTCGTGCCGTTGGTGATTTTCGTGGTCATCTGTTAAGCAGTTCTGTGTGTCTCAGTGGCTCCGTGCGATTCATATCTTTCAGCAGTTTCGTAATCGACTATCAACTGCAGCACCCTTTACTGCTGTTTTTCGTGCCCTGTGAAGCGTCCCAGAAACAGAACCGCGCCTGTACTCTTTTCGCGGATCAGAAAGAGGAAAGGATGATCTGCGCGAAAAACCGGAGTTTTCGGTATAGCACTCTTTGCATCCCATTCCACTGCGGTGGCTCCAGCAGCTTCAGTGCCCTGCTCATTGACTTCTACCACTGCCTGGTGCTTGACCTGGCTGATTGCCAACCCGCCCTTGGGCCATCCCATGCCCTGGAAGTCAGCAGTTCCCAGCTTAAACGCGTCCTTGATTCCCAGGCTTTTGAGTGCGGGAATCAAGTCCATGAGCCCGGATTCGATTTTGAATCTGGGAAGAAAGAGATTGACCTTGCCTGCCCGGGCTTTCTTCAAGCCACTGAAAACCCCCTGAACCCGTGTGAAATTCAGGGATTTCTCAAGCGCATTCGCGGTCATAAGCTGATTGTCTTTGCCGCAGGCTTCGTTCAGTTTCGTTTCCAGTTCATGGAACACCTTGTTGAGTGCATCCCCTTTCATGTTCTGCTTCAGAGCTGCGGCAATTTCCTTTTCCGTGTTTCCCCGGGCACCGGCCAGAACCATGGTCATGGCCGTGGAGATGCTGTGAGGACAGATAAAGAGATCGCCCTTTTCTGTTCGCAGCTTCTGAAAGAGATCCAGTGCAAATTCTGTGTTGGCCTGAACCGCCTGGCTGTGTTTTCTTTGCGCTGCACTCGCCTTTTCACCCGCAAAGACAAACACTCCGGCCATCACAAGCAAACCCGCCACCACACCAACAACAATTCCACATTTTATCATCATCATTCTCCCTTGAAAAAAGATTTCGGCTTCATCATGTATGACGCAAGAAACTCCGCAGAATTTTATCATTTCAAGCGGTTTCGTATATTCGGTTTCGTATATTTTTTGGCCCCTTATGTCATCAAAAAACTCTGCGCTTTCTGCGCATCATTGCGGTTACTTCTTTACGCAGTTCTCTGCGTCCTCTGTGATCTCTGTGGTTCCCACTCTTTCAAGTAGTTGTTATTTTCCACCTGAGTCGGATCAAAAACATGGCTTCGCCGACCCGTGGACAAAAAATCTTTTGCCGTTATCATTATTTCGTTTTTTTGTATATTTCGTTGTTCCCAGGCGTTTAAGCCGTTATCTTTCATCTCAATCCCGCATCCTGTCAATCCCGTTAATCCTGTCAAATTTACATCAGTTCTACTGATCCGCCAGTTTTAATTCATAGCAGACCGCCTGGGTTGCGTTGCGGACAAGGAAATAACGACCGTACAGTGCAATGTTGTTCCATGTGGTGCCGGTCAGGGCCTGGATGCGACCGAGAACGGCATTTGGCCTGTCCGGATCAAGCTGCACAAGCACGAGTTCGCCTTTTTCTCCAAGCACAATCAGCAGAGCTACACTTCCCGGATATGTCATATGAATAAACATGTATCGCTTTCCCGAAGATCAGGGATATAAAGACTGCAACGTAGGATTTTCGCGATCCGCATAGTAGTGTTAATAAAGTCCTGCTTTAAGGGCTTCAGAGACTGTTGGATGCGGAAAGACAACCTTCTTCAGATCATCGGAATTCATCTTCTTTCCAATCATCAGAGATGCGGCAAAGGCCATCTCACTGCACGTGTCTCCGAAAATATGAATTCCAAGAAGAGTTCCGGTCTGTTCGTCTTTGAGCACCTTGACAAAACCGTTGTGGTCATTGTGTGCGATCGCGAATTTCCCGGAAATACCCATGGGCACCGTGGACTTGACAAATGCCTTTCCCGAATCCGCCAGTTCCTGCTCGGTCAGGCCCACAGACACGGCCTCTGGATGGGAGTAGACCACATTGGGAATGGCATCATAACTCATGGTCTCTGTTTGCCCGAACATACTGTTGACCGCGCAAACCGCCTCCATGGTCGCGACATGCGCGAGCATAAATTTTCCCGTCGCATCACCGCAGGCCCAGATGCCTTTCTCAGAGGTTTCTCCGGTCTCCGAGACCTCAATCCCTTTGGCAGAATACGTCACTTTAGTATTCTCAAGGCCCAGACCATCGACCACCGGCCTGCGCCCGGTTGCCGACAGAACACATTCCGCATCCACGCTCTGTTCATTGCCTTTGCTGTCTGTAAAGAAAACAGTATTTCCCGAGATTTTATTCACTATGGATGAAAAATTAAATTTCACCTTCTGTTTCTTAAGAAACGCAGTCAGCCGCCTGGCAATATCGCGGTCAATCCCGGCGCCGGCATCCGCAAGCATCTCAATCACCGTAACCTGCGTTCCCACGGCAGAAAAAAACGAGGAAAACTCCAGGCCAATCACCCCGGCACCGATAATCACTATAGACTCCGGAACATGGTCCAGATCCAGAACACGGTCTGAATCCAGCACACAAGAGCTGTCAATCCCCTCTACCGGCGGCACAGTAACCGAAGATCCAGAGGCAATCAGGATATTCGCAGCCGAATATTCCGTGTCCTTCACACAGACCCGACCCGGCTCCAATATTTCCGCATGCCCCTCCACCAGATCCACACCCGCGCGCTTAATCGACCCCTGCAGCCCTTTGGCCAGCTTGCCAACAATCTCCTGCTTGCGCTGCTGTACGGCCTTCATGTCAAACAAGACATTCTCCGCACTCACACCAAAACTCCCGGCATGCCCGCACTCAGAAAAAACATGCGCGGATTTGAGCAGCACCTTGGTCGGAATACAACCCACGTTCAGGCAGGTTCCGCCCACAGCTGATTTTTCCACCAGCAGCACCTTCTTGCCCATCTGAGCTGCATGGATGGCGCCATCCGCACCGCCAGGGCCTGCACCGATTACAATCAGGTCATACGATTCACTCATAGTCCTCTTCCTTGAAGTCTGTCCGCTTTTACAGACTAAAAAAATTAGACAGGATTTACAGGATGAACAGGATTCCTTTCTTTGCTCTTCCGTATCCAGTCAATTCCTCCTGAGGCGGATCAACAACATGGCTTCACCGACCTGTTGATCCTGTCTAAACAAAACCATACACTATCACAACACATCCATTGTATCAAAACCACAGACAGGTTCCATTGATTTCTTGGTGCTCAGAACCGAATCATCTGCAACAGGAGAATTCACTGGAAATATATTCCAGCATCCTCTATAATCAAAATTCATGATACGAACGTACCAAATTCTTTTGATTTTTTCCGTTCTCGGATTCTCATGGCTGGGCATGCAGGCTGTTCACGAAGTTGGGCATATTCTAGGTGCAATCCTGACTGGCGGAACAGTTACAAGAGTGGTGCTTCACCCCCTTGCTCTCTCACGGACCGAGGTCAGCCCGAACCCCGGCCTTCTGTTTGTGGTATGGGCCGGACCTGTATTCGGCTCACTCCTTCCTGTCCTGTGCTGGTTTATTGCCCGTGCCGTAAAATGCCCGGGTCTCTACCTCTTTCGATTCTTTGCCGGATTCTGCCTGATCGCCAACGGCGTGTATATCGGAATGGGTTCATTTAATGGAGTGGCTGATGCAGGAGACATGCTCCGACACGGTTCTTCCCAGTGGCAGCTCATCCTTTTCGCCCTGCTCACTGTCCCGCCGGGATTCTACCTGTGGAACGGACTCGGTCCCAAATTCGGACTGGGCAAAGCAAAAAGCAGCGTCAGCCGCCCCGCAGCACTCATCTCACTGACCCTGTTCATCCTGATCATCGCAACAGAACTTGTTTTCTGCAGTTGATGAAAGACATACCAAGATAAATAAAAACCGCCACACCTAGATTGGCCATCAGCGACTGAAGAAGGATGGAAATGATATTTGCCAGATAACATCCATCAAAAAAAACACGACTTGTATCATTCCAGGCAATTTAACGCAGTTTTCAGCAGTTATCTTTCTATGCGTACGGTTAAAAATCAGTTGTTGTTTTTTCGTCTATTTTGTATGTTTCGTAGTTTAAAATCAGTTATCTGTTTGAAACAGCCAGAACCGATACCAATGGCGATCTTTTATTGCCATCATTTTTTCGTTCACTCTATTGAGGACCACTGTACTACGCACGATAAATTTCCCTAAGCCATCCACTATAGACTATCTGCCATTAACCGCAGTCAAGTCTGCCATTGACCATAAACTATAGACCATCGACCGCAGCTACTACCCTCTTACAGCACAAACGAACCATCCTTGATAATTTTTATGCTTGCGCCGTCCGGGTCATATCCGGTGACTGAAACGTCCTCGGATCCGATCATAAAGTCTTTGTGAACCAGCGAATGGTTGGCCCCGACCTCAAGCAACGCCTCTTTATCCATTTTGTCGCTGCCTTCGATCGCCATGCCAAGTGACCGGCCCAGCGCGATATGACAGCAGGCATTCTCATCATAGAGGATGGAGTCAAAGAGACGACCGCTCTGGTATATGGGCGATGACACATCCACCAGTGCCACCTCACCCAGTGAGCGTGCGCCTTCGTCAAAGTCCACAAAGTTTTCCAGCCGGTCCTTCCCCTCATCTGCGCTGAATTCGGTCAGCCTGCCCTGACTGAATGTAAATTCTGCTCCGCGCACAATCTCACCCAGAATCCGAATCGGCCGGGTAACTTGCACAACGCCTTCGGTCTTGCGGCAGTGAGGAACCGTGAAGATCTCTTCAGTGGGAAGGTTGGGCATAAAGCGGTTTCCGTCATGACGCGGCCGGTTTCCGCCAACCCACATGGACTGATCTGCCAGGTAAACCTTCAGGTCTGTTCCGGGACCGGTAAAGTGCAGGTAACTGAGGCTCGCGTTGTCCAGCATTTCTGCACGACGTTTCAGATCATTATTGTGCTTGTTCCAGGCCTCTACCGGGTCATCTGCATCCAGACGCATGATTTTGACCAGTTCCTGCGTGAGTGCGTCGACCGCCTGGTCACCCGGATCCATATCCATAACCCTGGCAGCCCAGGCCGGCGTGGGCATGGCAATAATGGTCCACGGGCACGTTCCGTTCATTCGATATCTGGCATACGGTTCCATGACTTTGGCTGCAGCACGTCCCGCGATCTTCATTCGACCGGGATCTGCACCTTTCATCACGTCCGGATCCTCCGGACCACCGATCATGAGCATGGACCACTTTTCGTCACGAAAGACATCCATCATATCTCCTTCGCATAATAACAACTGTTCATTTTATTCTGCAGAAAATGGGGGCGGCTCTTTCTCCTGCAGCAATGGATCCCCCAGTGCTCTCATCTGTGAGACCATGCGTTCGCGCAGATCCCTGCACGCCCCTTCAATTTCATCCTGTGTGCGCACAGGCCGGGGATCACGGGCTGCCCAGGGATCTTTTTTCCATACATTTTTTCCAGCCTCAACAGCCAGCCTCTGCCTGCGCCGCCAGTCAACAAGCAGATCGGTCATTTCCAGCGGATCGTTCTGAAGATCAAAGAGCTGGTACCGATCGATGAGCGGAAACCAGGTCAGTTTCCAGTGTTCGGTGCGGATCGCCCGCTGACTGTGCCGCAGCTCTTCACCCGGCTGTTCCGGACTGTAGAATTCGCAGAGCACGTGCTCACGCACACGTCTCTCCCGGCCCTGCATCACAGGTACCAGGCTGTGTCCGTCTGCCGCACTCTCCGGCCGTGTGATTCCGGCCAGATCGCAGAGTGTGGGAAAGAGGTCCACGTGATGCGCCATGGCATCCGAACGACCGCCGGCCGGAACACCGGGACCGCAGTAGATCAGTGGTGATCCAATGCTGTGGTCGTACATATTCTCTTTGCCCAGCAGTCCGTGACTGCCGATGGCCAGGCCCTGGTCACCGGTAAAGACAACCACGGTATTCTCCAGCTGACCGTTCCTTTGAAGCGCGCCCAGTACCCGCCCGATCTGATGATCCATGTGGCTGATCAGTCCGTAGTACCGTGCGCGGTAACGCCGCATGGCTTCCTGCGTGCGCGGCCAGTTATCCAGCAGTTCGTCCCGGATCACCATGTCTCCGTTGTCAAAGGGATGCTCGGGCATGTAATTCGGCAGGAGCGGCATGTCAGCCGGATCGTACATGCTGGCAAAGGGTTCAGGGGCTTCGTGCGGATCATGCGGGGCAAAGTATGCGAGATAACAGAACCAGGGACGATCTTCGGGTGCGCGTTCGAGTGCGTTCAGCGCCGCGTCTGTAAAGATTTCACTGGAATGGCCTGAGACCTCGTGATCCCCTTCTTTGAAACGCATGATGTGTCCCGACTCCCGAAGCGTATTCAGGTTGTCCTGGCCAAAGACACAGTGGGTCGTATCATACCCCTTGTCTCGGGGATGTCCGTCGTTGTGCCACTTGCCCGCATGAATGGTATAATACCCGGCATCCTGGAATGCGCGCGGAAGCAGTGTCAGGTCCGGGTTGACGGGCATGCCGAACCAGGGCACATGATTGCCGAACGACGTGCAGCCCGTCAGAATCTCGGCGCGTGCAGGCGTACAGATGGGTGTGGTGCAGAACGCCCGGTTAAAGGCAAAACCACGGGTTGCAAGCGTATCCAGATTGGGTGTATGAATGTGCGGATTACCCAGCGCACCGATCGTGTCAAAGCGCTGGTCATCGCTTAGAATAACCAGGACATTGGGGGATTTTTTTGGGTTCTGTGGCATAAATTTCTCGTCCTTAAAACAGGTCCGTCTGTATCAATGATTGCTTCCGGTCGGATTCTCAAACCCGCCCTTGTCCCATTTCTCAAGCGCGGAACGCATTTTTCTGCAGACCTCGAGATGTCTGGCGGCTGCGTTTATGCGCTGCGCCGGATCCCTGCGAAGGTCGATCAGGTTGTCCCTGCGTTCTCCACCGGGCCAGCAGGAGTAGATCCAATTCGAATTGCTTGCCTGATCCATCTGCGTTTTCTGAACCATATAACTGCTGAAGGCATACGGACGCGGACTGCACTTTTTTCCCCGAATCACGGGCAGCAGGGACTCGCCCTGGAGCTCATCAGGAATCTTCTGCTTAAAGAGATCAAGAATGGTCGGCGCCATATCCCAGGGTTGGGCAATGCGTTTGATGCGCTTGCCTTTTGCCTGACCGGGCATCTTGACGAGAAGCGGTATCCGAATGGTACCGGTTCGAAGCGGCAGAAAGGTGGTCTTCTTCATGGCCCGTTCTCCGGCGATCAGCCACGCGCCCTTTTCCCCCACAAACCATGGTTTTCCTACCAGCCCGGCATCTCCCGGATGGTTGCAGTACAATCCATGGTCTGAGGTAAAGATGATCGCAACCTCATCCAGCAGCTGGAGTTTTTCCAGTGTGGCCAGCAGACGCCCCACAGCCGTATCCACCATGGTCACTTCTCCCGCGTACAGCGCCTGGGAATGCCGGACCTCACGTGCAGTTAATCCGATCTTTTTGTAATCCCCGTATGGCGGGCAGTCAATGACGCGGCCCTTATACGCGGGATCATAGCGATCCACGTACCATTCCGGCGGATCCCAGGGTTCATGAGGGTCAAAGGTCTCTACCCAGAGAAAGAACTCATCCCGCTTCCAGTTCCGCTCCAGCCACTCGCAGGCCATTTTAAACGTGCCGGGCGCAAAGCAGTCGTCCTCGACCTGCCGGTTCGCCCGGTTGACCAGGACCCGGTGATAGAGGTCCTTGCCGTAACGGATCAACTTGTGCGGCTTGTCAAATTCCAGGTTGACATTCTCATCACTCCAGTGACCGTCGCCTTCCTGACCGCGGTTTACGCGAAAGGCCTCAAACCCCTTCCACATGTTCGCGCCCCGCATGGCTCCGTTGGCTACGTCCGTGATCATAAACCGGTGAATGCCGGCACGGCCCAGGCGCTCCGCGGTTGTCACCTCATCCCCGCGGATGGTTGTCCAGGGATTAAAGGCATGCCCCGACAGGTGTCCCTTGCCCACATGAATATCCCGGCGGTTGGGTCCGGTCGGAAAGGAACCGATACAGGCATTGTCAAAGACACTGGATCGGCCGGCCAGCCGGTCCAGGTTCGGGGTATGAATCCACGGGTTGCCGTACGCACCCATATGATCCTGTCGAAACGAATCCGACATGATAAAGATACATTTCATAAGCAAACTCCCTTGTCATAAACAGCTCTCATATTCTGACGCCACGCAAGCATCTTCTCCCAATCCGCATCATTTGCGCGAAGCGGATCAAAGCGACTGGAATCCACGTCCTGGTAGAGCTTACGAAACTCAGCTTCGTCACAGTCGGGATTCGGCTGATTGTACTGGACATCGTTATCCTCGCACCACGCCTTGAGATCCGCCTGCATACGCATGACCCGTTCCGGATGCGTATCCGCAACATCTGTTTTTTCACTGATATCTTCCAAAAGGTCATAGAGTTCGGCTCTCTCTTCATCATATAGTTCGACCAGCAGCCACTTGCCGTCCCGCACGGCACCGCTCGGCCGGCCGCCCTGGTTGGTATAGTGGGGAAAATGCCAGAACATCCTGCGCTCTGGCAATTTTCTGCCGTCAAACAGCCCGGCAAAGCTGACGCCGTCAAGTCCGTCGGGGACAGGGCAGCCCGTCATCTCAAGCAGCGTGGGAATCCAGTCCACGTTGCTGAGGACTGCATCCGTTACCGCACCTTCTGGCACATATCCGGGCCAGCGCACAATAAGCGGAACGCGCTGCCCGCCTTCATAGACATATCCCTTGCCCGCGCGAAACGGGGTATTATGCGTAATACGGTCATGCCGGCCTTCAGGAACATGCAGCCCGCCGTTATCTGAAGTAAAAATAAAGATCGTTTTTTCAGCAAGGTCCAGCTCATCCAACTTTTTCATAATCAGCCCAACCGTATCATC
>CAZGEP010000137.1:0-13299 GCA_964524955.1 uncultured Planctomycetota bacterium
CTTCCGAAGAACTGATGTCCCTGTACGCGGCCAACAACATTCTGCGCGGCGTGCGCAATATGGACCAGGGAACTGACCGTCCCGTGGGCCTGATTCTTAACCGCAGAGAACGGGAAAGTGACACCGGAATTGTTCATCGCTTCTCCGAGGCCGTCCGCGTACCAATTCTCACAGAAATTCCACGCAGTTCCTGCTTTTTCAATGCGGAACGGACCGGCCGCACCGTTGTCGAGGCCTTTCCGCAAAGCGAGGAAGCAGAATGTTTCCGCACACTGATTTCCCTTATCGCCTCCCTGCCCCCGGCAGTTCCCGAACCCCTGGATGATGAATCCCTGGAACAGCTCTTTACAGGCAAGGCATCGAAATCCGTCTCTGTGCAGCGCCGGACACCTGAACGATCGGAAAAAGACCACCACAAGAAAAATCCACCGCCTCAAATACGGCCCGCGGCACAGAATCGCTTTCTCTCCAAGAGCCTGCTTGCTCGCGAACCCATGCACGGCTGCGCCTTTACCGGTGCGGTCAATACCCTGACGCAGATCCATGACGCGCTGACCCTGGCCCACGGACCGCGAAGCTGTACCCACATTGCGGCCAGCACCATGCTTTCCAGCGGTCTGGGAACGCTTTCCCGCTACGGCATCCTTGTCCCGGAGCAGATCTCGCCGGGCATCCGCGGGACCGACATGAACGAAGACATCCTCATCCACGGCGGTGCCGATGTCTTTCGCAACGGACTGCGCAACGCGCTTGAAGAAACGTCCGGACCTGTCTTTGTACTCACCACCTGTCCGGCCGGTGTGATCGGCGATGACACCGAAAGCGTGATCCGCAAATACGATATCGAAAACCGGATAATCCGCGTGTCCACTGACGGCAACATGGAAGGCGATTATCTCCAGGGCGTGATCAACGCCTGCCTGGAAGGGGCTGGCTCGCTGATCGATCCAACAGTCCGTCCCCAGGAAAATTTGGTAAATATTGTAGCTGAAAAAAATATCGCGCTCAACGCGGAACTCAATTTCCGGGAGATCCGGGCCCTGCTCAAACGGATTGACATCCGCGTCAACTGCCGGTTTATCCGTCGAACATCTGTGAGTGAGTTAGAGGGATTTCTCAAGGCACCGCTCAACCTGCCCGCATACAATGATCACCTGGGAAGAGTGCTGCGCGGATTTCTCACAGAACGTTTGGACTGCACCTTCAGTGAAAATCCATTTCCCAGCGGTTTTCACGAGACCGAAACCTGGCTGCGCGAAATCGCAGATTTTTTTGACCGTCAACAGCAGGCCGAGGACGTTCTCGAATCCATGCAGCAGGAATACCACAAGTGCATGGATTCGGTCCGGCCGATTCTGCAAGAACGCAGACTCATGATTGTCACTTACAACCATGATGTTGACTGGATCCTCGAGACCGCCTTTGACGCGGGCATGGAAATCGTCCGCGTCGGGATTGTCGACTATTCCCAGGACGACCTCTACCGAACGCGCTATGGTAATCGTATCCAGGCGGTTGTGGGATACAACACCGATCAGCGGTCCCATGATATTGAACAGCTCCGCCCCGACCTGGTTCTGTCCAACTACCAGTCACCGGGTCTGCCGGACATCTGCCATTACGATACCGTTCCTCTCTGCCCTGACGCAGGCCATCGCGGCGGACCGGCCATGGCCGAACGATGGGCGCGCATTCTGCAGACGCCGCATGTGGAGGGATGGCGAAAAGATGAAGAACGTCTGCTTCGGGGAGTGACCACATGAGTCTGCCGGTTTACGACACCCAGCCGGATGCCCTGACCGGTGCCATCCTTGCCGTAGAGGGAATCACGGATGCTGCGGTTCTTCTCAACGGCCCCACAGGCTGCAAGTTCTTCCACGGAGCGATTGCCGAAGGCCAGCTGCCCAGGGAGAGCTCCTATGATCCGCTTCGGTTTCTCGATGAATTCTACTTTGGACAGCCCCGCGTTCCAGCGACCTACCTGGACGGCCACGACTACGTATTCGGTGCTTCCGAAAAACTGGAGCGCATTCTGCCCGTGGTTGCCTCCAAAGGACATGGACTGATCGCGGTGATCAATTCACCGGGCGCTGCCCTGATCGGCGATGACCTGGCGCGATTCATCGAATCGGCCCGACTGAACGTTCCGTGCGTTGCCGTGGAATCCCCGGGCTATTCCGGAACCGTGGAAGCGGGATTCCGTGACGCGCTTGCCTGTGTCCTGGACACCCTTGAAATCACAGAGCAGGAGCCGGACCCCATGAGCGTGAACCTGATCGGGCTCTCCATCTTTCACAAACACTGGGAAGGCAGCCTTGCCGAACTCCGCCGACTGCTGGAATGCTGCGGTATCCGAATTCATACCACCCTCTCTGCCGGCACAACCACCCGAGAGATCTGCTCGCTCCGCCAGGCGACCGTCAATGTTATGGTCCACGAGGAATTCGGAACCAACCTTTCCAAATACCTGAACGAGTGCCTGAACATGGAGACTCTTCGTCCCTGCACGGATGCACCGATCGGATTTGACAGGACCGAAGAGTGGATACGCGGAATATGTGACGCGCTCGGCGCGGATCCGCAACCCGCGGTCTGCGCCATTGACCGCTACCGCAGCCGGGCCGCCATGTGCATCAAGCGGTTAAACTCGCTGACCGGACTTCCCAAGGGCGCGTCGTTCGCGCTCCGGGCCCGACCATCGGTCGCACTTCCACTGACCGAATTGCTGCATGAATACCTGGGCATGATTCCAGCAGCCGTGAGTGTTATTGGAGAGACCTCTCCCCCGGCCGAACAGCTTCGGCAGCAGCTTGAATCCGCCGGATTTGCCGATGCATGGAACGCAGACATTTTTTCTTCAGGAGCAGACATGGTCTTTGGCAGCGGTGCCCTGACTGCCCGCATGCAGGCACTTGACAGCCATGCACAGGGCGTGGAAATCGCCCTGCCCTCTATTGGAGAAATATATGTTGTTCCGCGTGCTCTGCTGGGTGCAGAGGGTGCGCTCTATCTGATCGAATCCATACTCAACGGACTCAACGAATGTTGAAATACATGACCATCGAACACACATCCGCATATATCCATGCAGTACTGAACACTCCCTGCCGCACACTCAGCTCTGCGGTTCTCAACGGCGGACTGACGGAGACCGATCATCTGCTCAACCTTAAGGTTCCTTCGTCGGTTCCGGCCGGTTCATCCGCAGAGGATACACTTCTGGAATTCTCGGAAAGTAAAGGCTGGCAGGGAACCGTGGTCGGTATGATGACTGCAGCATCCATGGACTCGTATCGAATTCGAGCCAAACAGGTCCAGGAAGTCGACATGGCAGTGCTTCTTACCGCAGGGCTCTCCAATCCAAGACGCACGGGTGACCGTGCAGAGTTCAGAGATCTGACTGAGGGGCCGGGAGAAACAGGCACCATCAATATCATGGCACTGACATCCGCGGCCATGACTGATGCCGCCCTGACCGAAGCACTCATGATTGTTACCGAATCAAAGGCAGCGGTTCTGCAGGATGCACAGATCACAAGCCCGGTCTCCGGAAAAATTGCCACGGGAACGGGTACGGATTCCACCGCCGTTGTCTGTGGTCTGGCGTCTCCACGGGTCTGTTACTGTGGCAAACATACTCGCATGGGAGAGGTTCTGGGACGTCTGGTCATGGACGCGCTCAGCGATTCTCTGGAGTGGTATGCAGATCAGAAAATGAATCCGTTCGGCCCGTCCGTATAATCTCTACTTCAATTGAGCAAGCAGGGCCTTGAATGTTTTGTAGGCCTTGGATTCTTTGCTGCCGCGTTTTTTGGGGAACTTCTTTTCGATTCGGCTGAGATATCCTTTGACCGCGCCTGCCTTGTTGTTTTTGTTACCGATATCCACGGCCATCTTTACCAGCCGCAGGATCGCGCCGCCTTCCTTGGCATTTGCGTCCGCGGTCTGAATTGCGAGCGTCAGGGCCTTGAGATCATTTTCGCTCTCCAGCAGTTCGCTGCACTGGGCGATCCGCATCCGGATCTGAAGATCCGGACGCTTGCGGTACAGCGGGTATGCCTGCCCGTAGAGCCGCATACGCTTCTTCAATTCCTCTTTGGGAATGCACTCCAGTATTGCATTGAGAAACCGGATGGTCAGGTCCGGATGCGCACGCAGTGCCTTGAGCATGGTATTAAACCATCCCTGGGCCTGCTTGAGGTTAAGTGTTTTGCTCTTCATGTGATCCATGAGCAGGTACCATCCGTACTTGTTGTAGAAATTCATTTTCAGGGCTTTTTCCGCCAGAGCGATCGACAATTCGGGATTGCTCTTCTTGATTCCATCGGCAATCCGGCTGATGGTCAGGGAGTCAATATATTTGCGGTATGAGTGAGAAGCGCCGTCATACATCAATGCCACAGACCGGTCCAAAGTCTTGTGACCGGTCTGCGGATCCACGACAACACCCGTATAGTAGTAGTCATACATATACCTGCCCGTGAACTCCAGCAGTGGGCGTCCTCTGCTGGCAACCAGATACCCCATCCAGGCATGACGGCCTCCGTACCTGCCCTGGCCGCTGCATTTCATGGACGGAACCCCGAAACACTTGGCCACCCGGGAAGAAAAGTGCGCCTGGTCCCCGCAGACACCACCGTACTTGAGAAGGTTCTGAAGCGTGTAGGGTTTTGTCCCGAGTTTGGGCTTTCGCTCATTGAGTTTGACAAAATCATACTCAACCAGGGGATAGAGTTTGGCAATGCTTTTTCTGTACCTGGCCATATTTGAAAGCGCCCACTTGTACTCTGCCTCTGAAACATCAAGGTTTACCATGTGCGTCATCAGGGGCCAGCGGAGCTGGTCCGACCGGAATACAAACCGGGATATGTACTTTCTGTTGGTAAAAAAGTCGAAAATCTCTTCCCAGGATATTGTAGGCGTGAACTGTTTGCCGTCCACCCCCCACACACAGGCGCGTCGATTCCGGTTGACATTTCCCGGATTGTCCCAGACCACAGCCAGAGCAATGGCCAGGTGATAATACTTTTTCAGACGCACTTCGTCTTTTTTTCGCAGCTTGTTGATGATGTTGACTGCCTTATCCACCTTGTCATGTTTGGGAGAAAGTGCCAGCCAGAAGGCCTCGCGGATTTCGGGATTTTCCGCAAACCATTTTTTCAGCGCTTCGGGGACAAGCTTCTTTCCCGCATAATGGGCTTCAACCCTGTCCACAAACCCCTGGATGAGGGTATTGAGGCTTTCCGGTGTCAACCCCTTCTTGAGCAAGGCTTCGTCCTTGGGTCCAAGCGGGGCAATATCTGCCCCATGCCCCCACTGACCTGCAACCAAAATACCGGTCAGAATACTGATGATAAGAAAACAGCGTGACATCCTTTGGAACCGCATATCATTCTCCTTTTTCCATTTTTATTTTTTTATTGCGAACTGTTCGGGACATTCATCGTCCGGTTTCCTTCAGAATGGATTCTAACCATTTCCCATTGTCGTGTCAAGACCTTCTTTCTTTTTTTGAGTTTCTATCTTATTCATTTTATGGAATACAACAAATGGTTTTATCAACAAACTTTTTCTCGCAATTTTCACATTTGCTGATATAAACGAGCTGCAATATGAATCGATATTCAACAGGAGAAAAAATGCAGCAGATCCATATCGGAGATCATGAAATCACCTGCGTCCGGGATACGGACTTCGGGTTGGATGCGGGAACTCTTTTTCACATGATCCCCCGCGTATTGTGGGAAAAGAAAATTGTCCCCAATGAATCGCACCAGGTATTTATCGGACTCAGCTGCCTGCTGGTGCGCAGCAGCAGCCAGACCCTGCTCTATGATGCGGGTGTGGGCAGCAAGCTCCCACGCAAGATGAAAAAAATCTACGGTCTCAGCGACAGCACATCCCTGATGCAGTCCCTTGATCAGGCCGGTACTTCTGCCGAAGACATTGATACGGTTGTCCTCAGCCATCTGCACTTTGACCATGCAGGCTGGTGTACCGTTCGCAATAACAGGGGGGAAATCATGCTCACATTCCCGAATGCTGACGTCATAGTTCAGCAGAGCGAATGGGACGCAGCCCTGAATCCGGGCGACCTGAACCAGGGCTCCTATCTCCCGGACAATTTCCTTCCCCTTAAAGACAACGGCTGTCTGAAACTCGCAGAAGGCGATACCCGCCTGAGCGACTCCGTCCGCCTGCTTCACACTCCCGGTCACAGTCCCGGCCATCAATGCCTTCTGATTGAATCCGGCGGACAAACCCTTTTCTGCCCCTGTGAACTGATTCCGTCGGTCTGGCATCTGCGTACATCCTGGGTCACCTGTTATGATGACGATGCCCACGCGGTTGTTGCTTGGAAGAAGAAACTGATGGCCCGTGCCGCAGCAGAAAACTGGATTATTTTCCTTTCACACGATCCGGTTCACGCATTCGGCAGGCTGACCGTCCGAAATGATAAAGAATACAGCTGGCAACCGATTTAAAACTGCAGCGCAGGATTCTCACGGCCGAAAAAAATCACCGGTTGCAATGCTCATCAGCGATTCATTTCCAGCAGAAAGAGAAAGGGCGCCGTTGCCCAGGGATGACAGAGCGAATCCCGCTCATCCCCCAGAAAGGTCTCCCATGTGGTGGTAGCATCCCGGTCAATCATCACCCCCCAGTCCCGCTTGATCAGTCTGACTGCCTCTTTTTCCATGCCCAGTTTCTGCATGGCAGGCAGCAGGAAGGAATAGAGATACGGCGTTCCGCGGCACAGCTGGTAATATCCGCGAATCATGGCACGCAGTGCTGTCCGTGCGACATCCCCTTTGATCAATCCGAAATAGCAGGCAAAGGCATTACTGTGCCAGGATGTTGACGGAGAAAGAGAACCGTCAGGCTTGACCGTATCATGAAAGACCGTTCCGTCATAAAAAGCATTTTTCACAGCCCTGCGTAGTTGTTTTGCCTGCTCTGTCAGCGACTTTGCTTGCCGGTGCCTGACAGCAACCGCCAGTTTTGACAGGACATCCACATAGTTCATATAGTAGATATTCAGGGGACAGCTGGTCCCCTCCCGGTCCAGCCCGGGATGCGGCGCATTGTGCATGCCCAAACCTGGATGATCGATGAAATTCCGGTACCCGTTCTTGTAAGCCGTTTTGAAGTCAAAGTCCACCAGTCCCTGTTCATTCCGCTGGTCGTCAAACCACTGTTTCTGTACAAGTCCTCTCTCTAACGTTGCCGCAGGCTTGTACCAGGACCGCGTATGCTTTCTGTACAGCTGCTGAGCGATTAGCGGCAGCAGTGCAAAATCCAGCCATACATGTTTGAGCAAGCCTGGATAACGGGAGTGAATCATGCTCCGCTCGCTGAGCGGTGCTTGAATAAAGGACTCCAGATACCATTCCATATACGCCGGATCACCAAAACCGCGCCAGATATAATACGAAGTAAAAAGACCGTCCGCCCATGCTGCGGTCTGCTCACGGGTTGGGCAATCGACAATCTGCTCCATCGAACAGATCTCAAGAGTGCGTCTGCAAATGTCAAATATTTTGCCAAGCCGCCGATCCCGTGTCGTAAAGGTCTTCTTCAGCTTGAACTCCGCACGCCGCTCCAGACAACCGACCGAATGGAATCGAACGTCTTTCGTGTTGCCGCGCGCCACCAGATGCATATACCGGAATCCATTCCAGGCAAAGCTGGTAAAACGCTGCCGTCCGCCGCGGCTTCGATACCGAACCGTGTACGAAGTACCTTTGCGGAAAATCCACGGCCGGCCGTTCCGCAACAGCTCCGCACCGGACACCTCAATCACGGTTCCCCTGGGTGCGTCGATTTCAACGGTATAAAACCCGACATACTCCCGGCCCAGATCCAATGTAAAGGCATTGGCATTTAACAGTGACAGGTTGAGTGCTTTTACAGTGAATGGTTTCATATCCGTCTTTTTACGCAAGGGTTCCTGGTCACTGAACAGCGAGATATCCCCCACATCCCGAACACCTTCCCTGGCCGCAGACCAGGCCTGAAAGTGAATGGGTTCCCGAAACCTGCGTTGAATAACCGGAAGTCTGCGGGGCGCATATCCGCTCCATATCCGGTCTGCACCAGGCACCAGCCGGGCCTGCGGCCAGGTACTTGTACGCTCGGGCGGAAAGCGTTTCTCGGCCCAGCCCGACGGTTCCCGGGCAGCGTTGTAATCCTCACAGTAATCCAATGCCCAGTTCCGCGGCGGAACCCGCTGTGCCCACATGTCCAGCTCCTTGTATCTCCATGACGCATCTGTTTCAATACGTTGCCGGCCGGCACGAATCACGGCAATCAAGCCACCGGGAGCCGGCATCAAATAATGCAGGTGAATTCTGCTGGAATGATGGACCAGAATCGAAATATCCACACGACGATCCTCCGGCTTCAGCGCAACAGTCCAGTCGTCATAAAAACACCGTTGGGGATCCCCGTGAGCCGGCCCCCGACCGATAAAAACGCCATTAACAAAAAGCTCATAATGACAGGATGCACAAAGACGAACAGACATCTGCGCGGGCGTCCGGGCCTGCAGATCAATGGTTCGGGAAAAAAGAACAAACTGGTTCTTCCGCTCTTTTTTGCTCCAGATCCAGCGGGCATTTCCAAATTCAGCAGCACACATGAGAATTCCTTTCAGGGTCCGATTGATTGACCGAAGAAAACAAACCGATTCTATTCGTATTTTTTATATTCACCGGTAATATCTTTTCAATACATATTCGTGTAAATTTTTTTTATTTTTTTCTGTTCCTGTGGACTTTCATGCTAAAATTATATGCATCTGAATCAGGCTTCCATTTTCTTTTAAGGAGTTCTCAGAATGCCCGTTTCTCACGTTCCGCTTCCCGATGCTGCTCATCTCTGTCCTCAAGCAGACTGGAAGGCCGCCTGGATATGGAGCTCAGAAAACCCCTCCGGAAAACACGATTATGTCTACTTTCGCAGCGAGTTTGATCTGGACACCGTTCCCGAAAAGGTTCTGCTGCGAATCGCCGCGGACCGGGACGCTGCCCTTTGGATCAACGGCAGGCTCATTGACTGCGGTCCGCCCATTTCGGATCCACGATTCAAGCGCTATCAAACCCATGACATCACCACGAAACTGGTGCAGGGAACCAACTGCGCGGCCATCCGGGTCTATCATGACAGCGGCCATGGTGCCTTTACCGACCATGCGAATGCGCGCGGCCTGCTCTGCCAGATTGAAGCAGACGGAGATATCCTCACAGCAACCGGAACAAAATGGCGGGCGATTGTCTGCCGCGCGTACCGGAAACCATCGCAGTGGCTGGGGGATACTGCCTGGCCCGAGATATTTGACGCCAATCAGGACACTCCCGGCTGGACCGAACCTGATTTCGATGACTCCGGCTGGCCCGCGGCACGGCCCGTGATCGCCCGCACGCACACGTTGTGGGGAGATGAACAGCCCCAGGCACGGTTCTTTCCGTGGATACACCTGATTCCCTGCGAAACCCGGCCGCTTGAACGTATCCGCTGCTCTCCTGAAAAAATACTCGCCTCCGGAGAAGTGATCCAGCAGCGCGAAACCAATGCCAATGAAACCGCAATCCGCATGAGCCTGGAGCATGTTATTCCTGCTGAAAAAACCCGGATCCACAATATGGATTCACTGATCAGGGGTAAGGGCTGCGTCACCGTGCAGAACTCATCGCTGACCGAACCGGATAAAACTTTTGACGGCCTGCGCTGTGCTGCGGTTGTGCTGGACTTCGGCAGGCTGATGAATGCCCACCTGGGTTTTCGAATTACCACCACCGGAGGTGCTATTGATATCGGGTATGCCTCGCGGCTGGACAACGGCCGGGTGGTTCCCTATGTATCCTCGCGAACCGCTACGGCCGATCATTACATTGCCCGGAACGGTTCACAGTCCTGGCAGAACGCAGACTGGCGGCACTTCCGTTATGTTCAACTGACCTTCCGGGACCTGCCCGAAGAGCTGGTGATTGAGGACTTGTGGGCTGAAGAGATCAAAAACGGTTTTCCGCATCGCGGCAGCTTTCAGAGCAGCGACGAAAAACTCAACCGTATGTTTGAGGTAATCCGACGTACTGCAGAGCTGAATATCGTTGACCGAACCATGGACAATCCCTTCCGGGAACGCAGACAGTATCTCGGCGACTGTTCCGGCATAGTGCCGGCCATTACTTCCTGCTTTGGAGACACGGCACTGCTTCGACGCTACTTCATTCAGGCCCTCGAAGGCCAGAACAGAACAGGTACATTTGCCCACAGCTATCCCGGGCACTCAACAGACACCCCCTCACTCTTTGACCACTCCCTCTCTTTTCCGCTTCGCGTGTGGGAGCACTACATGCTCTTTGCTGACCAGGATTTGGCTGACAGGACATGGTCTGGAATTGAACAGCTGCTTACGCTGGTGGAATCCTGCCTTACGCCCGAGTCCATGATGATGCACCCGCCCACCAGTGTTTATTTTGACTGGGGACACATGGACCGACGCGGATTCTTCCTGCCGCTTCAGGCCATGACCGCCCGGGTCATGCGCTGCGCCGCAAAACTGGCGGACGCCCTTGGCAGAGACGGCAGCCGCTGGTATCAGACCGCGGAAGCAATGATCTCCCGCATCCCCCAATGGTTTGATAAAACAAGGGGCGTCTTTGTGGACGCGATTGTGGACGGCACTCCGCAGCAGCACATCAGCGAGCATGCCAATTCCCTGATAGCCCTTTGGAATCTGGCGCCCGCGGATATAATTCAGTCCTCACTCCAGTACTGGGAAAGAGACCCCTCTGCGTTTGGGCGCGTTTCTCCGGCATGGATGTACCTGCCCGCGGCCTTTATCCGTGCCGGCAGACCGGATCTCGGCATCCGGTGGATGCACGAACGCCTGGACGTGATAGAATCTCAGGGGCTGAGTACCTGGCCGGAGACATGGTGCCTGTTCGGAGAAAAAACGCTGGGCAAGTGGCGCTGCCGTAACAGCCGCGCCGTGGCTCAGGGTGCGGGACTCGGCCCGGCACCTGCACTGCTTCTGGACCTCTGCGGTATTCAGCCGGCAGAGCCCGGATTTGCCGTGGTCCGACTCGCGCCCCAGCCCGGACCGCTGAACGCAATTGCCGGTACACTGCCCGGGCCGGACGGAGACTACTGCCTGAAACTCAATCGTACCGGCAAAGAGTGGCAAGCCCGAGTCACACTGCCTTCACAGCGGAAAATTATTCTGGATACCCCGTTTGCACCGGATGCCGATACGCTGAAAATCAACGGAAATACGCTCAAACGCTCCAAGACACATACTATGCCGGACGGAACAGACGTCGGTCGTTTTGTCTGGAACGCAGAACCTGAGTCCGAAATTCACATTGAATAGACCGTTTTTTACCCTTGACTCGGCAGGCAACCAAACAAATTAACATATTATTAACACTCTGTGAACACAACATTAACACAATTAACCAATTATTAACTTTATCTTAACACAATCTTAACACACATCCTTATATTAACCCCAGCTTAACGAAATGTTAACTTGTTCTTAACATTTCAGCAATATCACTTTTTTTAGGGGTTGTGTTATGAGATGGTTGGGAAAGATTGTGTTTATTGGTTGTGCCGCAGCACTGGCATTTGTTTGTATTTCAGCAAGGGGATATGCTCAGGAAGCCCCTAAAGCCGTGGCACCGGCAGCAAAGGAAATGGTAAAAAGAGACTGGTTTGACCGTCTCAAACTCTACGGCGATTTCCGTCTCCGCTATCAGTATGACAAACAGGAAAATGACGACAAGGGTCGTCACCGCCAGCGAATCCGTCTGCGGGCCGGAATCAAGGCGGATATTCATAAGTACGTGGACATCGGAGTCCGGCTTGCCAGCGGATCGGATGACCGCCGCTCCACCAACCAGACCATGGACTCAAACTTTGAAACCAAACCCGTCTGGCTGGATGAAGCCTACCTTGTTTTCTCTCCCAAGGTCCGCTACCTGGACACACTCTCGCTGACCGCGGGAAAATTCACCGCCAAAAACACCTTCTTCCGTCCCAGCGATCTGCTCTGGGACAGTGACATCACCTTTGAAGGTCAGGCGCTGACCATAGAAAAGCAAGTCAATGAAGGCATCAACCTCTTCTTTAATGCAGGTCTGCACTGGGTGGATGAAATCGGCGGCGATGACAATGACGCCCTTCTGGGCCTGATTCAGCCCGGTATTGAGCTGGATTTCCTTGAAAAGTTCAGCCTTGATCTGGGAGTCGCCTTTTACACCTTTGCCAATGTCAAAGGTTCTGAACTCTTTGAAGGCGGCAACACCACGCTGGCTGAAGTCGACCTTAACGGTGACGGAGACACCCGCGATGCCGGTGAACGCCCGGAACAGCTCCAGTACGATTATGACTGTATCAACCCGGCCTTCCAGTTCACCTGCACATGGAGCAAATACAAAGCCGCGCTCTTTTTTGAATACGTCTCCAACCTGAACTCCGAACCCGATGACCGGGACGGGTTTACAGTCGGCACAAAGTTCGGAAGCAAGAAAATTAAAAACCCGCTTACATGGGAACTGGGCATTAATTACCGACGCCTCGAAGCCGACGCGTTCATGGATCTCTTTCCGGATTCCGATGCATACGGCGGAGCCACCAATGTACAGGGTATTGAGATCAAGGGCAAAGTCGCAATCGTCAAAAACGTCTTCCTGGCCCTGGATTACTACAACATGGACATCATCGAAGGCGGCGACAATGTGGAAAACCTCTTCCAGGTTGACCTGAGCTGCAAATTTTAATTCTGATTTATTTTTTCTCCTCAAATCAGGACCCGGGCATGGACGAAACCGTCCATGCCTTTTTTTGTTTAAAAGAAAAAACGCGAAAGAGTATGCATCGCACGGTCGCCGCAGGCATGCAGTTGATCCGTCCGCTGACGGAAGACACAGGGGCACGGAGAAAAACAACAGCTAAAGATTTTCAACAACGAAATAGACGAAATAAACGAAAAAACTGCATTGAAAACAGAATTATGGGAACGCTGAAGATGCAAGAGACGCTATCAAAAGATCAGCACTGCCACAGCCGGTCATGGCCCGGCGCGTCCGGGGCATCCAGGAGCAGCCGACACCGATTACGTCCTTATCCGTATATCCTGTTTATCCTGTAAATCCTGTCCAATTCTCTTTCTTTTTGTTGTTCTGAACTGCGAAAAAATAGTAGACAGGATTGACAGGATGAAAAACAAAAAGGACTTATTTTTTCGTATGTTTTGTATATTTCGTAGTTTAAAATCAGTCATCTGTTTGA
>CAZGEP010000138.1:0-13210 GCA_964524955.1 uncultured Planctomycetota bacterium
CGAAAAAAGGGCAGAAAAAGCCCTTTTTCCGGGCATTTTGTCAAACTTCGGTTAAAACCACCGCTTGGCATAAATCGCACCTTCCGGACAAATCTCCTGACAGCAAAAGCAACGGATGCAGTCTGGATTGTGAATAACGGCTGTATGCTCTATAGTGATTGCTTCGGCTGGACATATTTGAGCACAGGCACCGCAGCCCGTACAGGATCCGACACGCACACGGGGGCGTGATGTCAGAAAGCGTTTGGCCAGTTCACGAACAACCCCCATGCCGGTAAATCCCAGCAAAAAATTCTCTGCCATTTTGTATGCGGGACCGTTCTGGAGGGGATTACCGAAATTCCCCGACAGCATGACATCCGCTGGATGCACCAGTCCTTTCTGGATGGATTCTGAAATTGTATGAACGTCTTCAAGCGGGATTTGCAATGCTTCACAGATTTTCAAATCCAACGCAGGTGCGGAGTCGGATCCAGCAAGAAACCCAAGGTGTCTTGGAGTACCGCTTCCGGGGCCATTGCCCTCCATACCAAGAATGCCGTCAACCAGATTGAATCGAGGCTGTACTGCGAAATGAATATCAAGAAGAATCCCGGCAAATCGTACAACATCGGTTTTGACCTTTAGATGCCAAAGCGGCTTTTCTTTTCCCACAATGACACCGAACGTATTTTTAACTGCAAGCGTCATCCCCATCTGTCCATGTGTTTTACACTTGGCAACATTAATCATACCGTCATATTCCAATACCGCAGACGCAACTTCAACGGAATTCATTACCAGGCCATGTGCCTTGATCCGTTTTTTTTCGCCAAACTCAACAAACGGGATATTCCGCTTTTTCGCGAGGTCCATGTATCCGCTTCTGGCACACACACTTTTAAGTCCTCCCCACCCCGGACTGTCCCCGATTGCAGGATAAGCGCCAGCGCTTTGGATCATGTCAGCCAGGGCTTCAATAACTCGAGGATGGGTACACACCGCTTTCTCCGGTGCCGCAGCTTTGAGCAGGTTGGGTTTGATAAGGATTCTCTCACCCGGACGGATATAACGTTGAACACCACCGCACTGGCTGAATATTGCATGAAGCGACTCAGTGATGTCTTTTAGCGTATAACTCTCACACGGACTTGCCGACACGTGGTGTGTTGCCATGATTTTTCTTTCACGTAAACGTTCATCGGAGTATACTAAAAAACGTATTATTCCGTACGCCGACCTTTGCTCATTTTCTGTATTCAACAACTAAAGGACAATCCGGATCAGGAGCATTCACGGAATGGTCTGTGTGCAGGCTTACTGCATGACATCCGTCTTTGCAGATATCCAGGTAATCGCACGAAGCGCAGGGATCCGGAGCATGCATCGGCCATTCTCGGTATTCGCGGAAATACCTGTTAGTATACCAGTTCTCCTGTAACGTTGATACCGTCAGATCGGTTTCCGGCAGAAATGAACATCCGGAAACCTTTCCGTCCGGAGTAATACCGGCCAGCATATTGCCTGCCTCACATCCCATGGTACACATCTTCCTGAGCAGGTCAGGCGGCGGATTATGCCAGCAGAGCATGGGAATAAACGAACAGTCGATTTTTGCCGGAAGCTTGTAGCGTTCGGACAAATACTCCAGCATTGGATAGAGGTTCTGGTTTTGTTCAACTGTTGTTTTCATGGTTTCATACGCGTGCTGCCCTCTTCCAGAAGGCTTGATCCTCAAAAATTCAATTTCATTGAATCCCTTTTCAGCTCCATAGATAAAGAGATCTTCAACCGTAGAATAATTATCCTGCCCCAGAACACAATTAATGCCGGTCGGAATATTCATTTCAAGTAGGATGTCGGCGGCGAGATCAACGATATTAAAATTGGAAGTACCTCGAAATACTGCGGAAGTAGATCCTGCACCGTCAAGGGAGAGGTTTACCTGTCCGTAATGGTTTAAAATTCGAGCCGTTTCCGGATTTACATACATACCGTTGGTTGTTACGTTGAGAATCAGACCCAAACCAACAGCATGTTCAATGATCAGGGACAGATCCTTGCGCTCCAGGGCCTCACCTCCGCCAAGCGCAACATGAAACACACCCATGTCTGCCAGGCAATCCAATGCGCGGCAGAAGGCTTCCAGAGGCAATTCCGATGAAGTGTCTGTTCCGGAATTCATATAACAATACGAACAACCGGCAGAACATTGGTTTGTGCAGGCAAAGTGCACCTCTGTGGGCGCGGATAAGGTGCCAACGGATGAATCGGGCGTCTGCCAGTACGAGGCTCCGTCAAGTCCGCAATCACGCATATATTCGCGGTCGACAAAGGCTAAGAATGGCGGATGATCCGAAGCGATAATACCGCCGAAATTCTCATATCGATATTTCATTCGGATTCTTTACGTTTTTGAATGATTTTTTCCGGAAATCTTCGTCATAAAGCGGAAGCATTCGATCAGGAATTTCGTTAACAAATGAAATATTGCGAACCATGAGATGGATTCTCCATTCACAAATACTTCCGCGGGTTACTGCTTCTCCTTTCATATAACATGTCTGCATGTAACAGAGAGTCATGCAGCACGTTGAAAAGAGAACAACACCACAGATGCTGATTCCCAGTCCTTTTATTCGATTTGTGAACCCAAGGCATGAGCAGAGAATCAGCAGAGAACCGAGAAAAGCGGCGAATGCATACCCGAAAAGTGACAGCAGCGGAGCCGAACCTTCTGAAAGAAGAGTTGTATTCAACAGAACCGGTCTGGGGAACGATTCCAGTCCGCTTACACTATCCGGGTTATCCCAAAACGCAGCCCAGGCGAAGATGGCGAGCCACAACAGCAAACAAAGTCCCCATGCAGCGACGGATTTGAACTGGATACGCTGCCAGGACTTTAAATATAGTCCTGCAAGAATAAAAAAGATAAGGAGCACAACAATCATCATGCGAAGCAATGCCGGCATCCGGTCTGAAACGTAATGTTCCCGTGCGGTTTTCAGGTACGATTGAATCGGTGTGTGATTGATCAGTGACGGCTTGAGCTCAAGTGCCGTCAAAAACGCATAAACTGCTTTTTTCCATTCGCCAGCAAATTGGCAATTGACGCCAAGGAAATAATAGGTCTCAGCTAAATAAGGATAATCCGGGTATTGAGTAGTGATCTCTTCTAATTTACGGATATACGTCTGCGCCTTCTCCCTGGACGCGGTTTTCAGTTTGACCATATTCAAAAGAGCGTTTGCCTTTTCATATTTGCTGCTTTCTGTTTCATACTTGCGTAAAACACCCTTGGATAAATCCTCTGCAATTAGGGTTTCTTGAAAAAGGAAAAAAGAAACAATCAACATCCCATCCATGAATCAGAACCCTGTAAGCCGTTCCCAGAGCGCCCCCGCGGTGAGTGCCGCCATGACAATGTGCGTAAAAGGGGCCGTTGCCGGTTTTGAGCTAGGAATGATATCGTTCAAGTACATTGACCGGAATTCCGGATTTCTTTTCAAAATTCAATTCGACCAGCTTGATATTGAATTTTTCAGCAAGCAGTCTTTCCAGGTCTGTTGGGGTAACGGAAAAAATTGTTTTGATGCCCCATTTTTTTAAATTTTCCATGCCTTCTATGGAAAGCACTTCTCCTCCTCGATAAAAATTGTCGTCGTATTGAACAGCAAAATTCTTAAGTCCGGGAATCTGGCCGAGCAACTTGTAATCTTCTCCCGATTCAGGTAATTTTACAACAGGTTCTTTCTCATACAAAGTTGCGTGTGAATTTGTGGAATACTTCTCCGGCGTATTCACGTTAGAGCTGCTACCGCATGGTTGACCGAATCGATTGCTCAGGCTAACTGCAATATCAATAATCAAAAGCACAATAATCACAACGAAAGACGTGGTATTTGATTTTGCCATTTTTAATTCTCCTTTCGAATGTCTACTCCATTAATATACTCCCGGCCCTGGAATTCTGTCTTAAATCCGTAGGTATTCAGAATTTTTCTTACGTCAGATGATACTATAAATTCGCAGAACGCAACTGCATCCTCCTGTTTATCCGAACAGCTCAGTGTACAGGCTGTCACTTTAACCGGCATCAATGGATAACTCTTTCCGGTGGCACTGGTTATGGTATCTACATATGGTTTGGGTAAATAATCTTTTATGGAGATCGCGTCAAGACTCTTTCTTCGTAAATGGGCAACCGCCTGCCAGACAATACCGGCATCCGCATTTTTCATTTTAATGATATTCGCAACATGGGAGCCACTCCGGTGCGTGGCAATTTTCTTATCAATATTAAGTTCCTTAAAGTCAATACCGGCATTTTTAAAAATTTCGGGCAATATATTCCCCAAGGTTGAGTGTTCATATGAAGGAAACATCAGACGGATGTCCGGTTTCGTTAAATCCTTTAATCCGTAAATCTTCTTGGGATTACCCTTCTGGACAATAATCACTGGAACAAGTTCCGCAATGGTCCACGCATTGATACCAAGTCCTCGTTTCATGAGTATATCCATCCATGGATCATGGCAGATAAAAACATCTCCTTTTTTTCTCAACTGAATGGTTGCAAGGCATTCTCCGGATCCGGCAGTGGAAATCGTTACCTTTTTTCCTGTTTTATTTTCATACAGCATCGCAATGTCTTTCATAACCGGTGTCATGGTTCCGCCGATATAACACAGCAACGTTTCTTTGGACTCACGGCTCCGTTTGTTTCCAAGACCGATAAATATTAAAATTAATAGCAAAGACACGGTTAAGATGAAATACTTAAGTGCAGACTGCATCAGAGAATATCCTTTCCAGGCGCAATCCAGTGAACAAACGTCAGTGCTGCACCTGCCAGCATTATCATTACCAGCGCCATCATAATAGATGCTTCGATGTTTCCGGTACTCAATTCAAGCCAGATCGCTGTTGGCATAACCTGTACTTCGCTACTGGTCCCAACAAATGCCATCAGGGGACCGAATATACCAATCGCTCTGGCCCAGGACATCACGAATCCAGCAATAATACCGTTACCGGCAAGCGGAATGCTGACTTTGAAAAAAGCCTTAATCGGTGTGCATCCCAATATGAGTGCAACGTGTTCGTATTTTTCACCCACATCATCAAACGCGGATTTAACAGTACGAATGCAATAGGAAACCGCAATCAGATACTGACACATCACAATTCCGATCCAGGAGGAGAGGGAGATATCATATCCATCTAAAAAAGCATTTATGTCGGCACCGAATCCAAATCCGAAAAAGGCCAGCAAAGAAATCCCGACCACGACCGGGGGCAATACAATCGGAATATCAACAATAGAATTGACGATATAATATCCGGGTATTCGAATAACGGCTTAATGCGTATCCGGCCGGAACTGAAGTCAATATAACAAAAAACAGGGTGACCAGGGATGTCCTAAGGCTTAGAGACATCGCACGGGACATTTGATCCTCAAAAAGGAGTGCAAAGACATCCGAAATCCCCTTTTCTTTCAACAAAAGGTATTGGATATCCGCCGCCACTATAATCAGCACTACAGCCACAAAGACAGCCAATACAGAAATAGTCAGAATTTTCAGAGAATGAAGTTGACCGGTATTCATGATTGTTGTAATTTTTTAGTTGATAAATTTGCTATAACCAGTTATCCTACTGTATATTAATTACGGTTTGCAATCAATTTCTGGGACGAAAATACATGAAAAACCATTTTTTTATCTTTGGGTTGCTTATCTTGCTGATACTGGCATCCATTTTAAAATTATGCTTTGACGCAATGGATGTCGACAACACCAATACCTCCGCTGCGAAGAAGAGCCAGCCTGATTCCACAAAACCAACAGGGCCTGCCAAGCCCATGGATATGAATCGAGTTTTCGCAATTGTAAACAAAACACCTCTTCAACTCAAACAGATTCCCAAAAACGAACTCAAGGCGCTTCAGAAAATCAAGGATTCATCCCGACGACAGGAATACCTGCAAAAAGTTGTACGTAATGAAATTGAGAAATTTTTAGTCAGACACTTCATCATGCAGGCTGATATCTCCATATCTCCGGAAGAATTGCAGAAAAGAGTCGAGTCTCTTACTAAAAAAGATGGAAAAACGCTTACCGAGCTTGCTGCGATCAAGGGGGTGACAAAAAAGCAGTACCTTGATACGATCCGAACGTCGCTCAAACTCGAAAGAGTTCTTCGTGTTACTGATGAAAAAAGACTGCGCGCGTATTATCTGGAAAACAAAAAGGACTTGCAGAAAAAAATGCCGGATACAAACGTTCCTGACTTTAGGGATATCCGCGAACAAGTTAAATCGTATTATTTCAAGTATCAATACAAAAAACTGGTTGAACGATTATGGGAAAAATCAGACATACAAACGAAGCTCGATTTGATGCCTCACCAATCCCGTGCTGAATGATCCCAATGGATTTTACGCATCGGGATCCTCGTTTCCCTTATAAAGTCTCCTGCCCAAAGAATAAATCTTCGGTGTGAAGAATGAATTCTGTTTATCTTCATTTATGCTGCTGGTCGCGATATATTTCTTTGCATCCAGATTGTCTGCAAAATGAAGCAGAATCGCTTCAGGGGTCATGGGCAGCACCGGTGCGCCCCATTCGTATTCCCCTTGATGGCTTAGAATCATATGCTGAAGAAGCAGTGCAAGCTCTGAGTCTGCTTGCCCCGACCTCTCCAGCATGCTGTTCAGCAATTCCAATCCGAGAATCATGTGTCCCTTAAGCGTTCCCGGCTTGGAATAGTCGAGTTCTGGTCCGGAGTTAAGCTCTGATATTTTACCGATATCATGAATAAACGCGCCGGTAATCAGTATATCCCGATTGATATCTGTGTAGTGATCCGCAAGAAAAACACATATTTTAACCACACTCAGTGTATGCTCAAGTAGCCCTCCCACATACGGATGGTGAAGGCTTCTCGCAGCAACACTCCTGCAAAATGAGTCGGTAAAATCGTTATCATTGAGGAATGCATTCACAATGGATTGAAGGTTTTCGTCTTCAATACTTTCGAGAATTCCACTAAGTTCATTGAACATCTCTGTAATGTTGTAGGGAGTAGCAGGATAAAATTCATTCGGATTAACGCCGTCATCTGGATTTACCGGTCGGAGCCGCTTGATATGGAGTTCATTCTTGCCTTGATACGCAGAGACCGAAGCCTGAATTTTAACAATGTCACCTTTGTCAAACAGCGAATTGTAATTATCTGCCGCATCCCATATTTTTGCGCTGATTGTGCCGGAGTTATCGGAAAGATCAAGAGCCAGGAACGGCTCTCCACTTTTTTTCTGACGCAGCTGTTTATCCTTGACCAGAAAGAAGTCAACGATTTCATCGCCAAGAGATATTTCAGTGATCGGTTGACGTGTTCCCATCCGTCTTTTCCATTATCCCTGTGGCGGGTTTGCTTCCACCGGGCGGTGTTACCGGCAGATAAGTAATAATCTTATTTTCGATTTCTTTCCAGTGTAAGCCGTGGACGCGTGCTACTTCCTGACCTTTGCTGATGATTATTGTGCACGGATAGTCGTTATGGCTTTCGGAGATTGATTTAATGGTCCCATTCTTAACAAGGTCGTTGAGCATAAAACGGGAAAGCGTGTAATCCAGTTTACAAAAGATAACATCGCTGCCCATAAATCTACGAGCAAGAACATAAAATTCACTGTAGTATTTCTTCAGATCTTTCTGATAGGAATGGTAAATCCCCAGAACAACGTCATTCTCCCGGACAATTCCCATATTATCGGAATTGATCTGCTGTGTAATAACAATTCCTTTCTGCTCAATCCCCACAATTGAATCATCCGGTTTGTCCAGTACGGGAGGGTCTGTTGGGCTCTGATACCAAAAGAAAAAACCAACAGCAGCTACAAGCGGCAGCACCGTGAGTAATGCAAAAACAAAGTTATTGTCCTGACTTGCTTTGTTTCCTCGCGTACTCCTGCCCTGCATATACATGTCTCCAATTTACGAAATAATTTTATTCAAAGGAAATTCAACAATACCTGTCGCACCCTGCTTTTTAAGTTTCGGAATAATACTGCGAACCGTACGTTCCTCGATAACTGTATTTAACGCAACCCAGGAATCATTGGTCAGAGGAGAAACCGTAGGACTGCGAAGCGCGGGAATCATATCCACAACATCCTCCAGTTTTTCTCTTGGTACATTCATCATCAATCCTACCATGGATTTTGCAGCAAGCGCGCCCAGCAGAAGTATGGAGATATTGTCCAGTTTTTCCCGTTTCCAAGGCTCCTTGTATGCGTTCTTATTGGCAATTAAACGAGTGGTGGATTCCAGAACCGTGTCCACAATTTTGAGCCGATTGGCTCGAAGCGAACTACCGGTTTCAGTAACCTCAACAATTGCATCTGCAAGTTCAGGGGGTTTTACCTCAGTCGCACCCCAAGAATATTCAATAGTCGCATTTACGTTATGTTTCTCAAGATATCTACGGGTGATATTTACCACCTCTGTTGCGATGTGCCTGCCCTCAAGATCCGAAGGCGAATGAATATCACCGTCTTCCGGAGCCGCCAGAACCCATCGAACTTTCTTAAATCCCTGTTTGGAATATGTAAGTTCGCAGATTTCTTCAACATCCGCTTCATTTTCCTGGACCCAGTCGTAGCCCGTCAGACCTGCGTCCAGGACACCTTCCTGTACATAGCGGGCAATTTCCTGTGCACGAATCAGTAGACATTCAATTTCATCATCGTCAATGTCCGGGACATACGAGCGTTTGGATATACTGATATCATATCCGGCTTTTTTGAATAAACTGAAGGTGCTTTCCTGCAAGCTTCCTTTGGGCAAACCTAATTTAAGTTTCATTTTTTTTCCTGTTGTATACAACATCCGGGTCAAATACTTTATCAGCAATCACGTTCAATTCGTCATTAACAGATTCTCGGTAAAAACAAGATGCATACCCTTTGTGACAAGCAGCTCCGCCAACCTGTTCGACCTTAAGGAGTACGGTATCCAGATCGCAGTCAAAATAGATGGATTGTACAATCTGTATATTTCCGGAGCTTTCCCCTTTGGTCCATAAACAATTTCTGGACCGGCTGAAATACGTTGCTTTCTTTTCAGTGAGTGTCTTTTCAAGCGCTTCTTGGTTCATAAAACCAAGCATCAACACATCGCCAGTTGAAACATCTTGTGCGATTGCCGGAATTAAACCATTTAGTTTTGAAAAATCAATTTGTTCAACAATATTCATAATGTGTGCACGTGAAATAAAGTTATGGTAAATTTACCAGAAGAAAATGAATATTTTATTATCCGGAAAAGAAGGGAAAAGTAAAGGAGAAATTAGTGAAATTCAGACCGCAGTTTATCACGTATTTCTCTGAGGTTTTTCTGCAAGGTTTTGTTGCGTGAGAGATTGCGCTTGATTTTACGCTCGGCGTAAATCACGCTTCCGTGACTCTTGCAGTTGAGCTCGCGACCGATATCCTGATAGGAAACCCCCAACTCGTCTCGAAGGACGAACATGCATATCTGGCGTGGCAAGGCTTTGTCTCCGCGTCGGTGTTCTTTGAAATCTTGAGGATCCATCCGGAAATGGTCTGCAATAATCTGTAATGCCCTTTCCGTTCGGTTCGTGGAATCGGTCGAAGATTCGATTTCAGTATTTCCGAGCGCCTCACGGACAATATTCATGCTGACATGGGATTTTTCAAGGGATGCAAACGCGGAAATACGCATCAAAATCCCTTCAATTTCCCGAATATTCGAATTCGTTTTTACAACGAGATGTTCGATGATTTCTTCCGGTATAGAGGTTTTCATACGTGAACATTTGTTCAGGATAATATTCCGCCGGGTTTCGTGTCCAGGGGAGTGAATCTGTGCAACAAGACCGGACTTAAGAATGTCTCTCAGTTTCGGTTTCATTGAATCCATCCGATTGGGATGAATTCTTGAGGAGATAATAATCTGTTTGTTCATATTCATCAACGATTCAATCAGGTGCAGGCATTCCTCCTGCGTCTTGGTTTTGTTTCCTTCGCACAGATAATGGATGTCATCCAGGACAAAAACGTCAATGTCGCGGTATTGGGTCTTAAAGGAATCGTATTGTTTGTTCTGGATCGAACTGACGTATTTGTGCATAAAAGATGGACAGGATTCAACCGCAATATGCTTATCAGGATACTCCTGTGTGAAGCTGTGACAAAATGCCTGGAGCAGATGGGTTTTGCCCACACCATGCTCTCCATAGATCAGAAGCGGATTATAGATGATTTCTGAGGCCCGGGCCAGCTCCTGGACAATCATATATGCCAGATTGTTATCCGGACCGGTAGCAAAATATTCAAAAACGTAATTGGGATTCAATTTGAACCGATTTCGCTTCCCTCTGGAAACAGAACCAAGAACGGCTTTTCTGTTGTGTTCAACCTTTTTCCACATTGAATTCACGATGCGGAATTCCACCTGTATTTTTTGACCGAAAACGTGACCAGCACACTCTTCGAGCAGGCGCTGATAATTGCTTTTTACCCATCCTTTGATAAAACGGTTGGAAACGCCGATGATAATCGTGCTTTCGTTGACTTCCTCAAGGGTCGTATTCTTAAACCAAAGGAGGTAAGCTGATTCAGATATTTTTTCTCGGACTTGAGATAGAATATCTTGCCATTGTTTTACGTTAGTCGTCTGCATTTAAAACAAAATCCCCTTGAAGCATTCACAGACTTATTATGGAATGCATTTATATTAATATCAAAGTAAGTTTGGTTTTTTTTCTCGAATGATTCTATTATAAAAAGCCAACGGCACCGTTGCCGTATGACTGATTAACAATGTATCATAATTAATTAAATCTTAACATTTAAAAAGGAAAGTTCAATCCAATTTTTTTCCAAAATGATATTCTCAACCGCTTATCCTTTATTTTATGCAACTTAAGAAATGCAATTCAGGATATTTTTTTTTATTCTTTTATGTCTGAATATAGTGTAATTTTATCTTGTGCCATAAGCCGTCGTTTACTGTATGAGAGTGAAGCACTTACAATCTTCTTCCACAGAATCTTAGCTTGAACGTAGTTTTTACGTTCTTCATACAGCAAAGAAAGATACCATAATGCTTCTTCATTTGCCGGAAGTTTGCGCAATACATCAGTAAGAAGCGCAAAGGCTTTGTTGTCCATATCCCGCTTCAAATAAAGCCTGGCGAGATTCAAGGCAATGTCTGTGTCATCGGAGTTATGTGTCTTCGCCTGCTCAAGGATCTTCTCTGCGGTCTTGAATTCTTCGATGCCAACATAAGCTAATGCCATATCGTTCAGTGTATCCGTTGAGCTGGGTATGATATCCAGAACCTTTTGATACTCCTTAATTGATCTCCGATATTCTCCGCGAAGGCGCAGCACAGTTGCGAATTGATATATGCGATCCGCCTTGGCTTTTTCTTTTGCAGTCGCTGTCCCATGATGAGACGCAACCGGACTTCCTGTAAAGATATAAAAAGGCTTGCTGCTGACCGCTTTTGAGAAATTATTCGCCTTGTCCATGCAGACAATACGCACCAGACAGCTGTCAGAATCTACCTGAGGTACAGTCCAAAGATACCTTCCTGAGTTTCTGGTCTTGTGCACAATAACGTCCCAGGTGCGACCGGAATCAATTGAATATTCAATCGAGACAGGCTCATCGAGAAAATTCTCATCTTCTGCCTTCCATGTGATAGCATGCTTCTCCCCCCCCTTCCACATTACCTTGGCTGCCGAAGGCGTCGTCACTGTAACGCTGGGGGGTTTTGTATCAACCCGAATGGTTATTTGTGGGGCTGTTCCGCCTGCCGGGGACTGTTCCCTGTTGCCATGTTTATCCACACTGAAAACATAGAACCCGAATGTACCATCCGAAGGAACCGTATACTCAGCTGGACTCTTACAGTCCGGATCGTTTGCGGCCAATCGCCAGGTTTTGCCCGAGTCCATGGTAAACCACAGCTCTACATCCTTAATAGAGCTGCCCTCTTTGTCCTTTACCGTGTACGGAATAGAAAGTGTTCTTTCGGAAACGGTTTGAATCATTTCCGCTGAATAAAGGACTATGCTTGAGATTGAAAAAAAACATAGAAGTGATAAATGCTTCATCGTATTTGAAACTCCTTTAAGGTTGTCATACAAACATGCATTTCAACTGTAGTAAATAATAGTAGTAATTCGTCGCATGTCAACAGGTTTTGTCTGATTTTTGTCTTGCTCGTTTCCGACACTTGTTTATAATTTATAAAACATTATTATTCTGAACAGGAATCTTTTTTGCAAAACATTTCGGTGCTTGAAACCAAGATCTCGTACTCGTTCAAAGATACCAAACTGCTTGAATTGTCCCTATCCCATGCTTCCGCCATTCAATCAACCGGAAAATCCAATGAGCGCCTGGAGTTTCTTGGTGATGCGATCCTGTCGGCTGTGATTTCAGACCATCTTTTTCGCAGTCTTCCCGACCGGGATGAAGGACAACTCTCCAAGCTTAAGTCTGCTGCGGTTAATACGACCACACTTGCCGGACTTGGCAGAGAATTGGAATTGGACACGTACGCCTGCATTGGCAAGAGTCTTTCCGAGCGTCCTCTACCGGATTCGATCTTTGCCAATCTGTACGAAAGTCTGGTTGCTGCGGTTTATGTAGATGGTGGATATGAAGCTGCCCGGAAAATCATCCATTTCTGCATGTCGCATATCCTGCAACGTCTCATTGATTCCGGTCCGGCTGAGAACTACAAATCCAGGCTGCAGAACATGACGCAGAAAAAAAACCAGAAACTACCCGAATACAAAACCCTTCATGTTCATGGCGAAAAACACAACCGTGAATTCTCGATTTCCGTAATGGTAAACGGAGTAGAATACGGCCCGTGCCGCGGCAGTTCAAAGAAAGAAGCGGAACAGGCTGCGGCAAAACGCTGCCTTGAATCCATGAATGTTTTGTGAAAATTCACCGCTTTTTTCCCTTGCATTTCGTCTGATTAACATTATACTAAAATAAGCAGATTACCTCTGCAGTGTTCGCAAATTAAGACGCACTATTGAACCAACAAAATTGGACCAAGGGAACCTGCCTTCAGCCGCATTTAACAGTGCGTTTGAGTGGTACCCACCTTAATCAAGAGGTTCAATATGCCTTACATTTACGGCACATGCGGAGGTTTTTTTGTGGAAATTACTC
>CAZGEP010000139.1:0-13154 GCA_964524955.1 uncultured Planctomycetota bacterium
GTCCACTGAGTTTCTTGTGCCGGGCATGGAAGAATTCCGCATACGTTGTTGGGCTTACCAGAGAACCGCTGTTACAGCACATGTCTTCGGAAAGAATCACCACGGCCGGGCATCCCAGCTGAAAGATATGATCAAGCGTTCGGGAAATAAATTCAAACAGATCGCTGCTGATGTTGTGAATGAGTTTGGGCGAATCAACCAGAGCCAACAGCAGGTTTTGCGGTCCCAGCAGCAGCTTGGAGGCAAAAGAGAAAAAACCCTCGCATTGAACGCAGAAGATGATGTTCTGTTCTTCCTGGGCCCGCAGAGCTGCTTTCGTACGCCCCCTGTCAAATCCGAAGTCGGGAAAGAGATGCGGCCTGACCTGCCTGTAGGATTCCAGATCCTGACAGAGACCGGTTTCGTATTGTGGCAGGCTGTGAATGCTTTGCCGGAAAACCTGAATCTGCTCCATGACAAAAGGATCCAGGCCCAGAAAGTCATCGATCTCGCGTTTTGTTTTCAATGAGCGGGGCAGCCCTTCGGTGTACCACCGCTGGAGCGTTCGGGGGTTCCATGGTGCCCATTCCATTACAGGCAGCCGGTCTGCGGATTTAAATCGGAGCACGTGCTGAAATCGTGTGATCGGTGTTGGTGGGGTGGGAGGTTTCATTCGTGAGAATCCCTTTATTCAGGATCCGAGTACGGATGTCAGTATCAGATTCAGCACGGTTCCAGTAATAACCGCGGAAGCGATCATAATCAATGTGGACTGAATCAGTCCTTTCCATCCCAGTTCACGCAGCAATACAATGAACGTGGCAATGCAGGGAAAGAACATGCTCAGTACTACGCTGCTGACAACCAGCTGATTCGCTGAGAGATGAAGCGTGCCCAGCATGCCCACGGCAATGTCTTTGCGCAAAAACCCGATCAGAAGCGCAGTTACCGCCTCTTTGGGCAGCCCCAGGAACCCCGTAACCACCGGAGCGGCCGCACTGGATACCCATTCAAATACATGAAGGAAGTACAGGATGTTGACAATCAGCACACCGGCCAGCACAAAGGGAACCGCTTCTTTGAGAAAATGAATCATCCGGACCCAGAATTTTTTAAACATAACCCGTGCGGACGGTATACGGTACGGCGGGACCTCGATCAGCAGTTCCGGGCTGAAGCCGGGATAAAACTGATTCATGATTACGCCGATGATAATGGATACGATAAAAAGGGTTCCAAAGACAATGGTTACGTACATCCAGCCGTTCTCCAGATTACCGACCAGACCGATAATCATAGCCTGAAGTGCGGCACAGGGAACACCAACGCAAAGCAGCGTGGACGCGATCAGTCGCTCCCGGTAACTTTCCAGAACCCGCGTGGCCATGATTCCCGGAACATTGCAGCCCAGCCCCATGGCCATGGGAATAAAACCGTACCCGTGCAGACCGAGATGGTGAAAAATATTGTCAAAGAGAACCGTCATTCGCGGCAGGTATCCGGTATCCTCCAGAAAACTCAGTATCAGGTAAAAGGCCAGGATATAGGGAAAGACCATACAGAGCGGAACATACAGTCCGGTAGTAATCAAGCCAAAAGACTGCTGAAAGTCAATCTCCCCGTTGATGAGCTTCCCGACAACAATGTCATGAACCAGCCCCTGTCCGCCCAGCCAAGAGCTGATTGATTCGACAAGCGGCTGGTAGAGGCCGGTAAAGAGCGGATCAAAGACGTAATTGATCAAACCCTCACCCGTAAACCGCACGAACGTGAAGCTGGCGGCAATCACGAGCAGAGCGATTACCAGACCGGACACCGGCCGGATGCTCATTTCTTCCAGAGATTGGAGAAAACTGTGATGACGGTGTCGGATGCTCTGTGCCCTGCTGATAATCCGACCGATCCGCTCCCAGCGGTTGCTCAGATCTGCCGGAGTATTGACCGGTGCCGCTGCCTGCGGCAGCGTGTCAATCAGCTTCTTGATTCCTTCACCGGTAATGCCTACAATCGGAATTGCGGGAACGCCGAGCATCTCAGAAAGCGTTTCAATATCGATATGAATACCTTTGTGACGGGTTTCGTCCCACATGTTCAGTGCCAGGATTACCGGGATGTTCCGTTCCAGCAGCTCCAGTGTCAGATAGAGATTCCGTTCCAGATTGGTGGAATCAATCACATTGATAATGCAGTCCGCGCCTTCGGCCAGGATCTTGACCGCCACCTGTTCGGCTTCACACGTAGGTTCAAGCGTATACGTTCCCGGCACATCCGTTATCCGGACCCGTTCCGTTCCCTTCTTCATGTAGCCTTCCGTAAACTCCACAGTTGTGCCCGGGTAGTTGGACGCGATCACATGCACACCGGTCAGTCGGGAAAAGACCGCGCTCTTGCCCACATTCGGATTGCCCATCAGGAGAATATGATTCATTTAAACCTCCGCAACCTCCACCCTGATTTTTGTGCTCATTCCCCGACCGATGGAAAATTGCCGCGAATCAATCTCAATGGTAACCGGCCCCCGCCAGAACTGATTCGAAATCTTCTTTACCGCCTTGCCTTCCCGGATTCCCATTGACTGAAGACGCCGGACAAATCCCGGGCCGCCCGAAAGTCTCTTTACAATGCCTGTTTGACCAGGCTGCATTTCATCCAGACCGATTACGGCCATCGCATTTCTCTCATTAAGCAGTTATTCCAGCTTGCAGTTCAGGCGTTTTCCGGTTTTGTAATAATGGTCAAAGCTTTTGAGCCATTCCGGCCGGTCACCGCTGGGGCACGTCTCAATAAATTCAATAAACTTGGCCAGCTTTTTCAGCGTTGTCGGGCTGATCGAATGCTCCATTCGGCAGGCTTCTTTTTCTGCCTGCTTCCGGTTGACTTTCAATACCCGGGTCAGGAGCTTGAGAATCAAACGGTGTCTTCGCTGAATATCGACAGCCAGTTCCCGGCCGCGTTTGGTAAGCTGCACATACCCGTACCGTTCGTGGTCAATCAGTCCGCGTGCGGATAGCTTGGACAGCGCACCGGATGTGCTCGCACTTTTGACATTGAGCGCGCAGCTGATCTCCTTGACACGGGCAAAGCCGCGCTCTTCGGAAAGATCGTGAATCGCTTCGATATAATCTTCCATATTGGAACTGATCCGTTCAGTATTCATGAATACTCCTGAATTTGTCTTGGCTTAGAATGTTAGTCAAGGCTAAAAATAATACATTCGATTCGGCACTTGTCAATGAATAATCCGAAAAAAATTAATCGAAAATTAACTTTTTCCCGATCCTGTTCCGGATATAATTTTCTTTCTGCAAAAGCAGAAAAATAAGTAATCCGCCTGCCTGGCGGCAACCATTACGAAAGGAGTCCAGTGATGAAAACCCTTTTTTTTCTGTTCGGTGTATGTGTTCTGTCCTGTTCGATTGCAATAGCCCTGGAACCTTCGGATCTTCCGGGTGCGTATGCTACTCTCAAGGTAACTGATGGAACGCTGACCGCAGAAGACGCGTCCGGAAAGCGTATCCCGCTCAGGTCCGAACGACCGGCCTGCACCACTGCCATGGTCCGCGGCGCGCCGGTCGGAACAGAAAAGGGCTTTCTATTTACATTCGCAGACACAACAGTCAAGCCTGCGCTGGTGCTTGAGGGCGGAACACTCTTCTACGCGCTGATCGACCTTTCGGAGAAATTTCCGATTCCCAAGTGGAAGCGAAGCACATCGATTGATAAAAACGGGCAGGCCCACGCCAGGATTATGGGAAAATACCAGGGAAAGTATGATTTTATCCAATGGGAAAAGAACGGATACGGCGCGCTCTATTACCGGGTGGCCGATGCCGGAGGGAAGGTGCTCTACGAAGGACGTTTCTTCTTTTTGTACGCTCCGAAAGAACACCCCGCCTTTACGGTTTCCGGAGCCAGTATTATTGAAGGCCCCTTTGTCAACCTGCTTGCGCCGAAAAGTGCGGTCATTTCCTTTGAAACCCTGAAGCAGACCCAGCCCGTGATTTATGTAAACCAGCAGACTTTTTCAGGGCGTCCGGGCGTTCACCATGAAATCAAGATCACGGGACTCAAGCCGGAAACATCCTACACCTATATTATTAAAACGGGCGTTAAAAACTACGAGGAGACGTATGATTTCCGGACTGCGCCGGTACCGGGATCACGCAAAAAGTTCTGCTTTGCCTTTACCAGCGATTCCCGCTCCGGGATCACCAGCGGTGAACGGAACATTGCCGGCACCAACGCGTACATGATGAAAAAAATCGCGGCCCTGTGTGCGTACAAGGGTGCTGCCTTTCTTCAGTTCACCGGAGACCTGATCGACGGATACCGTAATTCCGTTGAAATGCAGCGCGTGGAATACCACAACTGGAAGCGGTCGGTATCCCCTTTTGCCGCGCGCATTCCCTTTGTCTGCGGATTCGGCAACCACGAAGCCCTGGTCAGGGCCTTTGATGACGGAACGCGGTACGGCCTGCAGATGGACCGCTTTCCGTATAAAACAGAATCAGCGGAAGCTCTCTTTTCAGAGATGCTGGTCAACCCCCTGAACGGCCCGGAGAGTGAAGACCGCGCTTCCTGTGACCCGAATCCTGAAAGGTCGGGTGACTTTCCATCGTACAGGGAAAACGTTTTTTACTACACCTATGATAACATCGCCATGGTCTGCCTGAATTCCAATTACTGGTACTCCCCCTCAGTGCAGCACGGAATCATGCATGCTGGCGGCAATCCCCACGGTTACCTGATGGACAACCAGATCGCATGGCTGCAAAAGACCCTCTCTGCTCTGGACAGGAACAGGAATATTGATTTTGTTTTTGTCACGCATCACACCCCGGTCTGGCCCAACGGCGGACATGTTCACGATGATATGTTTTACAACGGTGAAAACCGCATCCGTCCGTCCGTTGCGGGAAAGCCGGTCAAGGAGGGTATCATTGAGCGCCGGGACCGATACTGGAAGATCCTGATGACATCCGAGAAGGTCATGGCCGTGCTGACCGGTGATGAACACAACTATGCCCGGCTGTGCGTGAGGCCGGATATGCCGATCTATGATGAAAACGATGTGACTGGAAAAAAAGACGATATGGATTACGTGCCGAAAAAGAATGCCATCATTTCGTCACTCCAGCCCCGGGCCAGGACCATCTGGCAGATTCATAACGGTGCGGCCGGCGCACCGTATTACGGTCTGCAGCGCACCCCGTGGAACATGGATTACATCAGCAACGAAAAGCCCGGGAAATTTCTCAAAAACTTTACCACGGAAAACGCGGTTGTTTTCTTTCACGTAAACGGAACGTCCCTGTCAATAGAAGTCCTGAACCCGGACACACTGGACGTGATCGACCAGGCTGTGCTGCGCAGATAAAAAGGAAAAAAATTGCAGTCGAAGTCGGGATCCTTCTGTTTTTTCTATTGCATTGGTTGAGGACAGAACGTACAATGGGGTTGATTCAGCGAGTCTGCACCTGTTTATGGAGTCTGCCATGAATTCCAATTCCCCGAACATTGTCTTTATTTCCGCAGATCAGCTGGGCGCCAAATGGCTTGGTTGCTACGGCAGCGGCATTGCATCCACACCGGTTCTGGACAGGCTGGCGGCCGAGGGCATGCAGTTTGACCGCTGTTATGCCACGTTTCCGCTGTGCGCGCCCAACCGCGCCACATTTCTCAGCGGCCGTTCCGCGTACATCCACGGGGTTGTGACCAACAATTACAACTACCCGCCCGGCCTGCCCACCTATGCCCACGTGCTTGGCGCAAACGGATATCGGACCGGTGGTTTTGGAAAATTCCATCAGCAGCCCATGCATTTTGAGACGGGAAAAGACGGTGCCGCGTTTCTCGGGTTTGATGAATCCCTGGTCACCGAAGATCCGAAATGGCCCTGGTACGACTGGGTCTGCAGGGAATATCCGGAGCATGCCGAGGCTGCCTTGTCCATGTGCTGGGAGTGGCCGACCATGCCGTACCGATCCCGGGCCGATGAAGCCAGAGAACTCCGCGGAGTACTCAGCGGCAAACGAAAGCAGGAGACCGGGTACAGCAAACTCGGTCCATCGCCTCTTCCCTCGGAAGTTCACGATACCACGTACATCACCAGTCTGGGTTTGGACTTTATGCAGCGTCATGTTGAAATCCATCCGGAAACCCCGTTTATGTGCCATATCTCGTACGTGGATCCGCACGATCCCTATGATCCGCCACAGGATTACGCGGACCTCTTTGATCCCGCGGATATGCCCGAGCCCCTGCCCGCGGAATGGATCGAAGACAACATTGAATTTCTCAGGATTGCCCAGGTCAATAACCAATTTGATATTGTTTACAACAAGCCCGAAACCATGGCCAAACTGCGCGCGTATTTTCACGCGTCGCTCAAATACATGGACGATCAGATCCACCGCGTGGTGGAGTGGCTCACGCAAAGCGGCCAATGGGAAAACACCATTTTGCTCTTTACCACCGACCACGGAGAAATGCTGGGAGATCACGGACAGATTACCAAGGGCGCCAAACACTATGATGCAGGCATCCGCTGTCCCCTGATCATTGCCGGTGGGCCGGTCACGGCCGGGCAGAACAATGAACTGATCTGCACCCTGGATCTTTTTCCGACGTTTTGTGAGTGGGCCGGTATACCCGAAGAAGATCTGCCACCGCTTGAGGGACGGTCGTTTGCCCCGCTTTGTCGGGACCAGTCACCGATTGAGCCGCGCGGTGAAGTCTTTGTAGGCGGGGGGCCGTTGAACACCGTTATCACACATGATGGATGGCGTTTGACCTATTACCCGGAGCAGAAACAGGGCCAGATGTTTGACCTGGCCAATGACCCGGACGAACTTCATAACCGCTACAATGATCCCGGGTGCGCGGAAAAGAAAAGTGAACTTTTTGAAAGGCTGGTCTGCGCGGGAAACAGCAATATGTTTTTGGAGCACTACCGCAACCTGCCCGTATACCAGGGCCGCAAATTTATCCCCGCAGGCAGCAAAGTCAAATCGTATGTGCGGATGTATGGGAATGCAGTAAAGAGTAATTCCGCACAAACATACCACTGATTTATTTTATTTTTGACTTTCTCTTTCCCTGTTTCCGGCTTTTGGTATAATATGTCCGACTGAGGCGAATGATATATCCCTGTACCTGTACATAATATTACTGAAAAATGACAAAAAACAACATCGAGATCAGCGAAGCAGCAGAAAATATTGTGGAAAACCTGGCGTGCCGAATTGCCCGCGACCGGCAGGGACGGATCGTGCCCGGGCAGCTCCTGCCCTTTCTGCCCATGTCCCTGGACCTGATACGCAACTGCCTGGACCATATGGTGGACGGCAATTCTGTACTCAGGGAAGACGACGGGCCGCTCACATCCTATATGTTCACTGCGTACACAGACAGTGCTGCCCGGGAGGAACAAACGCTTCAAACCGATGCCTGTGTCTCCTGCAGTGGGGATCTGGCTCAGGGTAGTGCGCAGATCCTGTGTGATGCCTGCCGACAGACACTCAAATCAGAACTCACCCGCCTGGCGGACAGCACGGGCTGGCCGGCACAGGCCGTGTATGAACACGAGATATTTTATCTGGCATCCCGGATTGAGGGCCATGTTTATCCCGCGGACCTGGCCGGAAAATCCAGATACACACTGAAAAATATGAAATCCAAACTGGAGCGGATCAGTCTGGGCCGGTATAGTGAACAGAAACTGGATCCGGAACAGGGAATGCTGTATTATGAATTTCCTGAGGTTGCGTATCCCAAAGACCTTTTTTTACGAAACACGGGGCTGATCCGGTCGTATCCGGAATCGGCACGGGAGGAGATTGAGTTCAAGGTCACGCGCATACTCATCACCCTTGCCCTAATTCTCATCGGGTGCTTTGTTCTTGCGATCTTTCTGATCCCCTTTCCAATCTGTATATTGATTTTTATTGTAGCGGGCAGCGCTGCTGCGTTTGCGATCTGGAATTCCAGAGAAAAAACCATTGAAGGATAAATCATTTTTTAAGCAAGGGAGAGTTGAATGGATTTGAATAACAGAAACCAGATGGATCTGAAGGCTGTTCAGAAGATTCTGGGTGGCAACCTGATCTGGGTGGCCCTGGCCTTTTTCCTGATTATCCTTCTGGGGGTTCTCAGTATGCGTGTGGGCCGGGTCAAGGGCGACCAGGTAGGGATTATACTCAACAAACTCAATGGAAATATTATCGTGATTCCCCGGTCTGGCACCACCATTTACAACGGGATCACCAAGGAGTTTTATGTGTTGGACAAGACTCTGCAGACGCTGGAAATGACCAACGTCACCAACCGGGGCGAACGCCAGGGAAAAGACAATCTGAAAATCAAAACCCTTGACGGCAGTGATGTGTATGTGGACCTGAAGGTGCAGTACCGGATCGATGCCAACAGAGCCGATGTTGTTGCCAGAACCTCAGGGCTTGGCGACAGTTTCAAAATGAAATGGGCGCGTGATTATATTCGCTCTCTATCCCGGAACTATTTGGGATCGCTTACCACCGAACAGTTTTATGATTCATCCAAACGACGAGTCAAAATCATAGCGGCCAAGAAGGAAGCCAATCGACGTCTTGAAAATTTCGGCATTAAGATTGACAGCATTGTAATACCGACCAAGCCTCATTTCTATAAAGAATATGAGCAGATGATAAAAAAGAAGAAGCTTGCAGATCAAGCGGTTCTTGAAGAGCATTCCAAGGCTCTGGCTGCAAAGCAGCGTCAGGAAACCATGAAAGTGGAGGAAACCAATAAAAAGAATGTGGCCATTGAACAGTTTCTGGGAAAAATGAAACAAAAGGTCATTTCCGCAGAAGCCGAAGGAGAACGGTTTCGCAAACAGGCAGACGCGTATTTTGACAAAATAACCATCGGCGCCGAAGCCCGCCTGTACAGGATGAAGAAGGAAGCGGAAGCGATTCTCACAAAAAAGAAAGCCGAATCCAAGGGTATCGAAGCGCTGAAGCAGGCATTGGAAGGCGAGGGCGGAAGAAACATGGTTAAGATGGAGTACGCAAAAAAACTCAAATCCATTACCATTACCGGCAAGCCCTTTACCATTGATGGTCACACAAACCGATTTGAACACCTGAAAGACTCCGCGCCTGCATCGATAGGCAAGGCAATTAAATAATTCCGGAAAGGAATATCAAATGAAATTCATTAAAATTACAGCTATCATCGTTATTCTGTGTATTATTGGCGGTTGGATCGCATTCAAATCCCTGACCATATATGTACCGATCGGAATGGTAGGCGTACGGACGCAGGAATATGCCATTTTCGGCGAGAAAGGTGTTGCACAGCTTGACTATAAACCCGGCTGGCATTGGGACCGCGGCCCCATTGACACCTGGATACTCTTTGACAGTACCGTTCAGACTCTGGAAATGACACGGGAAACCAGGCAGGGCAGCATACAGGGACGGGATGATGTGCAAGTGCAGTCTGCGGACGGGTATGCCGTGTCTGTGGATGTTACCGTAAAGTACCGGATCATGCTGGGGCAGGCACACAAAGTTTTTAAAGATACCGGAAGCGGGGTGAAATACAAGACGATCGTACGAAATGGATCCCAGGAAGCTTGTATGTCGCTTTTCGGAAAGATGAAGACAGAAGATTTCTATAATCCTGAAAAACGGCGGGAAAATACTGCGGAAGCCAAAGAGCGGCTAAAAACTTCTCTTTCAAACAACTTTGTCGAAGTAATTGATGTGCTGATCCGCAATGTTCAGTTTGACCCTGAATATGAGAATAAAATCCGCACAAAAAAACTGGCCGACCAGGAGGTAGAGCTCAACATCTCCATGGCCAGGGCTGCCCGGAAAAAAGGCAAGACAGAAGTTATTGAGGCGGGAACCCGAAAGATAGTTGAAATTATTAAACGGGAAAAAGAAGCCGAACTCATTCGCATGGAAGCCGAAACCGACCGAAAAGTCTCCAGGATCAAAGCGAACTACGAAAAATATTCAACGAAGAAAAAAGCAGATGCAGACTGGATCGCTGCTCAGAACGATGCAAAGGGTATACTTTTGGTCAAAAAAGCCGAAGCCGAAGGCGAACGCCTGCGCAACCAGGCCATGCAGGGGGTGGGCGGCAGCACGATCGTGGCCCTGGAAGCAGCGCGCAACCTGAACCTGGCGGACATCCTGATTTCCACCGTGGACATTGACCTGCTCAATCTGGAGGAAATGGCCACCCGGCTCGGCGTACCCAAAAAAGACAGGGAAGAAGGCGACGGGAAATAGAAAAAGCGATCTTATGTGGGTAAAAAATTGAGAGCAGCGAAATAGACGAAACGGATTAAAGGCAATTGCAAATATCAACGCAAGAGACGCAATAGACGCGAGGGAGAAGACGGGCTACGGTTTCAGGCCAACAGGCATTTTCATCCACAGTTATTCCGCCGCGGCGGATCAAAAGCGTGGCTTCGCCGACCCGTTAATCCCGTCTGAAAAAATCTTTTATCTTTAAAGTTCTTACGCAGTTCAGCCATCGCCCATAGAGGATCGACTATCGACCGCAGTTCCCTGCCCCTTATTTCGGAGGCTGAACTTTTTCCGGAAAATACTCAAGCACTTCCCAGCTGGTCTTGCCCATCATGGAACGCTTGAGAACGCGGATGACCCCTTTCTTATCCATGAATACCAGCGTCTTGTCGTCCGCATTTACAAGACGGCCGTATTCGCAGACCACTGGATAATTAAGCTTGGAGTGTTTGATGCTCAGGGGTTCATTGAGCGAAGAATGCGTAGTGTATTTCTTAACCTCAGCGTATACAACGACCGTACAGATACAGCAGACTACACAAACAGCAGCAAATTTCCACAGTTCCGATTTCATCATCTTTCCTCCTGGAAATGAATATTCCGCAGAGCGTCAACTGCCGCCCAAAGACAGAGAACCATCCGCAGTATGTGCAAGAAAACTATAGCAGAAAGTTCTCTCAGGTCAAGGGGCAATCACCGGGGAAGAAGGTCCGATGAATTGATGTTGGGCTTGGAATTCCAGCGTGCATCTGTGCGGGTCGTGTCCGGCACTTTCTCTGTTTCCTCCCTGGATGCCTTTCGAAGCAGCGGAATCTTCGAACATTCAGAGAGGATACGAAAATGCATGTCCGTACTCCGTGATTTGACACGTTTGCTGTGCCGGTCAATAAACAGGCATTTTCCAGCTTTATACGAGTCGCTTTCGGAGAATTTGATGGAAGCGAAATTGATGGCTTTGCTGGCCGGGCCGCGAACTGCTGTGTAGACGATCCAGTATGTCTTACCAGCAGCCACGGAAATGTCGGGTACATTAAAGGGCAGAACCGCGATCCGATCTGCCGGGAAGACACTGTCTACCCGAAGCCATGCGCTGCTCAGCACATAGCGACCAGGGCGTCCATTGGTATTCTCGCGTATCTCCACACGAAACCACTCAATATGAAACAGGGGATCTTTGACGGATTCCACTTGAGATGATCGATGATTCTCCTGATTCGCATGCGGACTTCAGGATCGGTGGCAGACGTATACTTTTCAAGGAGCGGGAGAATGTCGCGGGAGCAGTTCTTGAGCTGTTCTTCAGCATGGTTCCTCGTTTGATAATCCGTTGCGCCCAGATGTTGAACCAGAACAGAAACGGATACCGGCGGATCCGCATTATCGGCAGCAGCGATTCCGACGGTTATGAGAAAAAGCATGACCAGGATTTGTCTGGACTTCTTATTCATGAGACCTCTTCGATTCGAACAATAAAAATCAATGCCGCGATGGGGCAATCGTTCTGCGTAACGATTTTGTAAACTGCAGGAAACGGTTTCTATATAAGACGTTCATACCGCACAAATGGTTCTCTTTAAAATAAAACAGGAGCCGGCATCCGTGTGTCACGCCGGCTCCTGTCTGTACCCTATCTGAATCTCGTTTACTCGATATTACGCGTTGCCGTCACGCAGCCACTGGACCTCTTCAGGCGTGAGCTTGACGTTGAGCACATCCACGCAGGAGTTAAGTTCACCAATGGTACGGGGACCGACCAGCGGAAAAACCGGGAACGGCTGGGCCAGCACCCAGGCCAGGGCCATGTTGATGGCCGTCATGCTGTATTTCTTTCCCAGCTCCTCAGCTCGTTCGCGGCGGGCCAGATTTTCCGGGCTCATCCAGCAGCGTTCTGTGAACTCGCTCTTGACATACGCAAAAAATCCCTGGGCCTGGCTGGACCAGGGAAGAAGCGGCATCTGGTTCTTTTCGTGCCACGCAAGGGAGTCCCGGTCAAAGGCGGCAATACACCCGTCCCACGGCGCATCAATCATTTCCGCAAGGCTGAGGTTGTTGCTGATGCCGGAAATGCCGGCCAGGTTGTTCTTTTTCGCATATTCATTGGCTTCGGCCACGCGTTCGAGTGACCAGTTGGAGACGCCGAACGTCTTAATCCGGCCGGCCTCCCTGTGCTGGTTGAGTACGTCAATAAACTCACCCACCGGAATATCCGGGTTATCCCTGTGCATCATGTAGATATCCGTGTAATCCGTTTCCATGCGCTCCAGGCTTTCCATGAGCTGGGAGGTCAGGGCTTCGGGATTGCAGTGGGGCGTGTGCGCGCCTTTGTCCAGAATCACCATTTCATCCCGGAGTCCCCGGTCCCTGATCCACTGCCCGAGCAGTCTTTCGCTCTTCCCGCCTCCGTAAATGTACCCGGTATCAAAGCAGTTGCCGCCCAGCTCATAGAATGCGTCAAAAAGAACCGCTGCATGATCTGAATTGTCAATGGTTGCAGCACCCAAAACCAGCTTGGAGATGTCACGGTCAAGCCCCTCCATTTTTTCGTATTCCATGTGAACATCCGACTGTTTGGCCAGTTTTTTACCGGATAATGGAACGGTTCTTCCGCGTGGTTTTTCAACATCATACTCCAGGCCGATTGCCTGGCGCCACATATCCAGTGCCTTCATGTTGCACAGGGTGTCTTCAGGAGTCATTGCCGGGAATTCGGCACGCGTCTTGCCGCCAAGGATACATTCGCCAACCGCATCCACCTCATACGCATAGAGGCTCATTGGTGACGGAATTTCAATCACGTCCTCATTTCCGCCCTTTTTCAGCTTAATAACAGAGGATTCCCCTGCACCGCAGGGTATCCATGGCTGCGGAACAGTA
>CAZGEP010000140.1:0-13061 GCA_964524955.1 uncultured Planctomycetota bacterium
ATGCAAAGATTGATCCGGAGGGCACGTTGGAGCGAATTAAGGCTGTACGCAAGGTTGAACATGAGCCAGAAGATGTTACCCTTGAAGAGGTCAAGGGTGCGTTTCTGAGGCATTTGGATAGCTTCAGTAAAAGACATCGTTACGATACCGAGAAATCACTCAAGAAACTGTTTCAAGAGCTCCCCTGGACTACTGTCAATGAAATTAATGTCAGAGAATGGTTGGAGTATGTCAACAAGAGACTCAAGAAGGTTCAGCCAGGAACGGTAAATGCTGATCTGAAGAATCTGAAGGCGGCTTTGAATTGGGCGGTTAAAATTGAATTGATTGAGTTAAATCCCGTATCAAAATTTGAGAAACTTCCAGAGAACAGGCCGTTCCAAAGGTATCTCACTGAAGAAGAGATCAAGAAGGTCCTTAATGCCTGTAAAGAAAATGACCCACGGGTTTATGCGCCAGTTCGTGTTTGTTTAAATACAGGAATGAGGCTGGGTGAAGTCTGTAATCTTCGTTGGTGTGATGTGGATAAACACAAGATAAATGTGCGAATCCAACCAGATTGGCATCCAAAGTATAATCGGGAAAGAATAATTCCAATCAGTGCCGATATTTATAAATTGATCCAGGCTCAGCCTAAAAGAGGCAAATATGTGTTCACGGTTAAAGCGATTAATGGACACAATATGCCTGAGTATAAATTTCGAGAAGACTGCTTGACAAAATTATTCAAGTCAGCTATAATAAAGGGCGATATACGAGATGTCCATGAGGTTCACTTTCATTCTCTTCGGCATACGTATATCAGCCATTTGGCGATGAAGGGTGTTGATTTGGGTTCAATTATGATGCTTGCTGGACACAGCAAAATCAGTACGACCCAACGATACATGCATCTGTCGCCAAATCATTTGAAAGATGCTGCAAGAGTTATTAACTTTTGAAACACGACACTTTCTTGACACCAGCATTTTTCTGAAAGTCATAACTCCTTACGGGCCATTAGCTCAGCTGGCTAGAGCGCCTGCTCGACACGCAGGAGGCCGTTGGTTCAAGTCCAACATGGCCCACCATTAAAAATAACCGTCAAGCCTTTATTTATGCGGGTCTGACGGTTTTTTTATGAAATCAGGAGCTGGCGTTTTTCGCCAAAAACGGCGTTATTTTTGTTATATTTCGGAGTGTTTTTGTTTGTTTTTGCAACGATTTTACAACGACTTTTTTTGGCGTCTCTGTTTTAAATCTTACAGCTGAGGTTGAATCCACTAAAAAGCTGTCGTTCAAATGCGCGTATCGCATCGTTGTTTTAATGGATTTGTGCCCCATCACCTTCTGAACTACAGGCAGCTGAACACCGCTTATGACAAGGTTGCTGCAGAATGTATGCCGAAGAAGATGAATATCCACACCAAGGTCTTTAAGCTTCGCACTTCGATTAATGACCTTCTTGAAATCCCGATACAGAGTGTATTGGTAGAGTTTTTTTCCGGTCTTTGAATGAAACACCCAGAAATCTGCTTTCCTGTCTATGCGTTCCAGCAGTTCTCTCATCTGAGAAAGAATCGGGATGTTTCGCTCATGACCCCACTTGGGTTTAAAGAACGGTTTGTGCCGGATTCGAATCAAGCACCGATCAAAGTCCACATCAGCCCATTCCAGATTGATGAGTTCGTTTCGACGCATACCTGTAAAAAGATATCCCTGGATAATAGGTAGCAGATGAGGCTTTTGCTCATAAAACAAAGACAAAAGAATGTCGATATCCTTGGCTTCAAGATATGGACGGAACGGGTTTTCCTCTGACAAGATGGGTATGCCTCGAACCGGTGATAAACGATCCTCAAGTTCTGTGATTCGATCCAGAGATCTGTTGATGCAGGCTCTAATGGAATTGTAATATGCATTCGCATTTCGCGCTGAGGTCTTTTTCATGATATCATTTCGAAACCAAAGCACGCTGTCCTTGCGTATTTCATCAAAGTACCTGACTTGCGCAGAATCAAAATATTTATTGACGCGCATTAGGGAATCCCTGATATGACCCGGTGAAGCCTTTCTTTCTATGAGAGATTGTTCATAGGCATTAAGCATAACCGCAACCGGAACTCTCCCGTACCTTACTGCTCCAGCAAAATTGTTATTACTTTCAAACTGCCGAGCTTTACGTTCATCAGTAAATGTTTTCTGAACGCGCCGCCCTTGAATATCCTTGATATTGACTACATAGAGCGCTTGCGGCAGAGCGACAACCATGCCACCTGATTTTTTTGCATATGTTTCTGCCTGGGCTTTTGTACTGAATTTTCTTGCTTTCTTATCTGAACTCAAAACACCAAATTTACGGATAGTAACGGACATTGTCTTTTTCCTTTCCGTTGCCCTGCGGACAGAAAACCTTATGCTCATTAACCCAAACTGAAAGCTCATTTACGTTATAACGGACAGCTGATTTACGAGCCGTACCGAATTTCACAAAAGGGATCTGTTTTCGGAACGTAAGGTCCCGGATCATAGATTCCTTCATGCAAAGAAATTCGGCAGCCCCTCTTGCGTCAAGCAGAAGGGGTTTAACACTGTTCCGAGTGCAATAAACTTCCAGCCTTTCAAGCTTCTTTCTTATATCAAAGAGCGGGGATGACCTATCTGATATTGTACAACCATCACAACGAAAACAAGTACTTTTCTCCAGATTGATATCTGTAGCACATACGCTTGCTTTCCGTCCAAGCTCACCAATTATCCGGCAAAAGTTGCATATTTCAATTCGGGGGATCGCTTTGAGTATTGAGAGATGATGTTCTTTCATTTTATAAAGGTGCATCAACGATCTCCGCTAAAAACATGTTCAAGCTCTGTTTTTGTCCAATCCGTCTCAGGTAATGTAGCAGGCGTTTGTATAAAATATGACCAGAGTCTATCAAGATACTCTTGACTGATTCTTGACGTCGCAAATGGAAAAAGATTAAAGCCCGATTCGGCAAGAGATTCAAAAATAACATTCATATCAAGATTTCGACATTTAAGGGATAACCGTCTTTTTATTGACGATCGAAAACCTTTTACTTTATCACCCTTGCTCGGACGTCGGGAGCATCTAAGAATACGAAGACAGCATGTGTTGGCAGTAACGTTCGATGATGTAATTTCAATAACCTTAAATTTGAAAGGATAAACTGTCACGTCTAACTCCTTGAGTCTAAGTCTAAAAGATAACTTGCTGATTGAAATTCTTCATCAAGAGGTTTATTTTGTATTGTAATCTCTGCATAATTACAATCATCCGGGAAATATCGACCCGGCCATCCGCATTCGTCAGCCTCCAGTTCAAATATAAACTGACCAGTTTGATTGAAGAACAAAAACCGCAAGGGAACCTGATATAGAGCATCGGCCTCCTCAACCTGAATTTGAACAACAAAAATCGGAATGTTTTTTTCAACAAAAACTTTCCATCCTTTAATGCCTGAAAGACCGCCGCCATTCTTTTTAACATGCTCAATATACTTGTTTATGATATTCTTGATCCTGGAAAGCGGATCGATCTTATTCTTTTTGGTCATTTATATCACTCCTAAAAAAGTTTAAAATGGATTATATTTTTTTGATCAAAAAATGCTGTATCGAAGGAGGCGAGCGTGCATTTGCCTTAACAGCTAACTCATATCCTATCCGCCAGTTTCCGCCTAATCCGCCAATGAATGCAAACATTGTTATCATTCTTCCGCCTCTTCAGGATTAATCGAATTCTCTCTTAAAATCATCAGAATTTTCGGACTCCTCAGGCGGAATAGGCGGTTCAGGCGGGTGTGTTCCGGTTTTTCTGAACATATAGAGATGTACCGTTTTGTATTGATTTTTGTCCCTCTGCTCATCTCGCTGAATGTCAACGGAATCAACTTTTAGGAAACTATTCGCCTTAAAGCACATCGCAAAGCGGCGACCAATGCCTTGGAGCGCTTTTTTCCAATTTTTTTCATTACTTAAATCCGCATCCGGATTTACACCTGGAATATCAATAGAATCTGCCGCTTCGAGCACGGATAATATCTGGTGGACACGCAGCCATTTGCCATTCTCTGCAGCGCTGACTACAGCCAATGAAACGTCCCGAAGCCAATTAAGATGCGGGATGGTCATCCGACTGCGCGCTTCATCATGGTCAGCAAGCAAGGGGCCGGCGTCAAGGATATTCTTTGTTATCCAATCCAACGTCTGCGCCCATACGCGGAAGTCGTGGCGAATCTCATTTGTCTTTGGTTTTCCCGCCAAATACCAAGACTGGATTATCGAAAATATTGACCCGAGATAACGGGGTTGGTTTTTGCGTACATGATCCAGGATATCACCTTCTGGGAATTTCTGGAATGGATACCCTTTCAGCTGCTTCAATATCCGAACGCAAGAACTTCGGTTTGCGAGGTCTTCGGTGATATCGACACGATTCGATGTCATTTGCACGAAGACTCTGCGCGGATCTATCTTGACCCGCTTGCTGTATGGTGCCCTGGCATAAAACGCATCTTCGGTTAAGAACGACTCAATGGACGGAATGTCTATTTTTCCACGTAAATTATCTAAAGAAATAAACGGGCGCCCCTGGATTAAAATTTCAGCAAACCCCTCTTCGAGCCCTCCAACTCCTCGTTTCCGTTGATTTACGATAGCGACCGTCTCGTTATACAATGCCGCGGTCAGTTTATTCCTGAATCCTTTTCCGGACTGCGATAAATTGGCTTCGCCCAAGTCAACTGGTGCACGACCATTTAACAATCCTCCAAAAATTAGGGCTGGTGTTATAAAAGCTGCAAGAGCTCGAGCGCGGTCGCCATCAGAAGCAAAGTTAAAATCCCTGATCAGCATTCTCAGGTTTTCGACTGCAGCCATGGTTGAAACAATAGGAGCTTCATTCCCAGCAGCAAAAATACCGCTGCCTTGATCAAATCCAACGATTTGAAGCAATCTCCCATCTCGTTCAATGAAAACCGGACACGTCGTGATAATTTTAATTTCATCCAGCTGATTCCTGAAATACCGACAATGAAAAACTTGATCAGCTTTTGATTTTGAGCAAACTGCAGGTGTCACCTCACCTTTTGAATTCATGCAGTATAGTTGTCCAACTTGTTCAAATTCGCTGGTAAGCTCAATTGGCCCAATTGGCTTCAATTTCACTCCATCTTTTTTTGATTTCTCTATTTCGACGATGGTCCCACCTCGACTAAACATTCTTTGTTCTCGGGCCAGTAGCATTCCAAGTGTCATCGCGGTTTTAGTAATTGTCTGAGTATATCCCTGCAGCAAAACTGGAGGCCTTAGCCTTTCCGCCGAAGCCAGCGCCTTTTGAAGATTTTCTTTGAACTTGATTGAATTTTCTCGATGTAAATCATTGAGGTCATTTAGCTCCGGCAGGGAAAAGAAAAAGATCTGTGCTGTTTCGTTCATTTTCAACTCAGCAAAAAGCTGTGTGAGATTTTCTTTAAAAGTCTGCCCAGCTTCATCATTTTCAACAAATGTAAAAATACGATGAATTCCATGAAGGTGTTCCGCCTTTAAAACCTTGGCCATTTGAGCGCCAGGTATACCTAGCGCTGGGAAACCATGATGCCAAAGGGTCCAGCAGTCGGACTCCCCTTCACATATAATGATGAACTTCTGCTCCTGTGCATCGTGCAGATATCGAAGGCCGTATGGCAGAATTTCGCCATCTTTTCCATTCCAAAAGCTACCTTCCTTAGCCACAAGTGCAGTCCGAATTCGATGCCGGAGCGCTCGAGTACCATCCATCTCGAAGTAACAAATTCGAACTCCCCGGGGGGTATCCTCGAGTCCGTATGTTACAAGGTCATCTGGAGGAATTTTTTTATTGAGGCTGAGATCAACAATCGTTAACGGTTTTCTATTAGCACATCGGTTAGTAGAGATATTCGCTGTTGCTTTATTGTTTTCTGTGTAACCGAGTGCCCGCATTATCTCCTGGCGGCTGCACCCAGCATGACACTTGACAATCACACCACCATTTTTGTTTTCTTTGAAGCTGAGGCTCGGTCTTCGGTCTTTATGGGCAGGACACTGAGCGGTGTACCACCCCTTTTGATTCGGTCCTTTGACCCTTCCCGCTCTTTTCATTTTCCCTAAAAAATTTAAGAAAATCACAAGTTCAACTCCTTCCAAAAAGATGACTATATACCATAAAGGAAGGCAGACAAATATTGTTAAAAAACTACCAGCTAAACATCTATAAGTCAATGAATAGATGGCATTTAAGTATTAGAGTAAAAACTGTCATTAATTAATAGTGAAGGTTTTTGATGAACTTTTACGGAAAGAGAGAAATTTTTTAAAAGCTTATTACTGATGTAACTATCAACATGGGAGAGGTTAATCTAGTAGTTCGGTGTTTTTCTGAAATTTATTTTATTTTTTTCGGATGGATCCAGCAGTAACTCGCTTTTTCCTTTTGTGGGGGTAGATTTTTTGCCGGATTTCGAATCCAAATTACTCGTAAGTTCTTGAAGATATTTTTCATTAATAACCGGAATTGCCAACTTGACCTCCATGTTTCTCTCGTCAAAATAAAGCAATGTTTTTTCATTCGGCACATCCAAAGATAACGAATTTTTAAGAAGAGTTTTGATTTTTTTATTAAATATGCTCTTAGTTTTATTGAGGTCATTTCTTTTCTCGGCTGTATAAACATCACTTTTAACCTTAGCCCAGAAGTCGTTCACTTGAATACCCGGGAGATGGTGCTCCGCTTCTAAGGATGCTTTATGCTCTAAGTAAGCATACAGGATCAATTTTGAAATTGAGCCTTTTTTCAATTTCATTCTTTTCTTTTCCTCTTTGTAGAAAAAAAAGAAACCTTCCGGATTACTTTGGAAAACAATTACCAATCGCGGTGGGGCACTCCATAATTCAGCCGCTGGCTTGCCCTGTTTCTTCTTCTTTTCTTTTGTAGCTTGTTGAGGCGACAGTTTTTTAAATACTTCTTTAACGGACTTCTCGTAATTATCTATTCGGATGTTTTCTTGTTTTACTTCTCCCAATATTTGCTTAAGGTCGACATCATTTGTTGAGTGGGCTATCACCTTGTGCTTGATTATGTCAATAATTGAATTATCTATCCCTCCTAACTCTGTTTTTACGATGAATTCAATATCTTTTTTCCGCTCTCTTAACGGAGGGCACTCAATAGTAAACTTGCGGAGTGAAGATTTAATTCGGTTTATAGTTATTTTGGGCAGTGTAGAACCAACCACCCCGCCCTTACAGCGGCAGGATGAATGCAGAGATGATTTTCGGTTTAGAAAAGAGGCAATTACCTCTTGGTGAGCTTCTGAAATGTCAGACGAATCAGTGTCTGCTAGGTATCCCAGCTGTTCCGCGAAATAAGACACTGGACATTCTTTTGTCAATTTGTTGGCCTCAATAGCCTTTTTGATCTGGTCATAAAAAAAGTTACAATCAAAAGTAATCAATTCTCGGTTATTATATTGATAAGAGATAAGCCGGATAATTTCTGCAATTTCAGTCTTGGGGGTTCCTTTTTCCCCTATGATAAGTCCTCTAAGAGGGGCAGTTCTGAAAACATCATCCAGGTGATCTTTCAATAACTTCACTTGAGTTGCAGCACCAAAGATATGTTCAACGGCATTTCGCCTACTTGTAATATCAATACTTGGAGGGGAAACCTTATCTAAAACAGTTTCAAGGTCACCTTCCTTGTAAAGGCTTGTAAGTTGAATATAGGGGAGCGGTTTGTCGTTAACATACTGAATTTCGGAGTCAAGGAGGTCGTAATGCCTCTTCAAGAATGACATATTGATACGTTTTTTATTACTAACCCATAGATTGCATAGCAAAAGCAAAGCCATCTTTCGTATGCCCGGTTTTTCCCTTATGTTTTCCACTGTGGACTTGAAAATATTTATGCAGGAGGAATAAGCTTTGTGCTTATCTTTATATCTATCAGTTCGTAGATTGTTTTCATTCTTTTCGTAATCAATCAATGAAATTAAATCGGAACGAAGTCTTACTTCAGACGGTTTCCTTGTACGAACCTGGATAAAATAATATGCAAATAATCCTTCCCAAAATGTCGGCAGGTTATTTGTATGATTGAGAATGAATTTTGATATTTGCGGCGTAAAGTTATTATTGTTTATAGCAATATACGCGAGAATTCTAACTATCTGCCTGTCACGATTTGTCCTCCAGTTCATTCTTGTGTTTCGAATGACATCATGATTGTGCGTAAACGGAGAATTAACTGATTCTACATTTTTAATAGACTTGTATGGTTCTGCGAGCATACAGATAAGTAGATACCATAAGAAATGGATTGATTTATCTTCGCAAAGTTTCGCTCCTCCATTTTCCCATATTGTTTCAGACACAATATGGTCATGAAGCCTGCTTAGTAGAGATCCATTCATTTTTTGAAGGAATGGATGCTTTTCTCTGCCGTTTGGTTCCATGATGAATGACAACGGTGAGGCAAGACAACCAACACATCTTTCAGCAATAGACCACAGACGCTCAATGACATCTAAATTGGGAATATCAGTTACGCCCTTTTTGATTTCCGGAAGAACTTCCATCCATTCTTTCTTTATCTCAGCTTTTACAGTATCCAAACTCTGCAACTTGACATATGTATCTGGTCGAAAGGGAATTTGATTGTTTTTTTCCATAATTGAACAAACTCCGATGTTTGGGATCTAAGACAATATTTTTTATTCCATTATAGTGATCGAGTGTCAAAATTCATCCCTTTTTATATGATAAAGGAAGGCGTTTGGAAAAAAACATCTAAGCATGTTCGAAGAAACCTTCCTTGAGGGTCATAAATACAATTGACGCACACATAGTTTGTTATATATCATATGTTTATATTCTTTCAGATAATGGTTAGTTTTAAATTAAGTCTGAAACTTTGCTGCAACCTTCCCCTGTAAAGGTAAAAAAACATGCTTTTAAGCCCCCTCTAATTAACTAATTCATAATATTTTGATATAGAACATCTTACAATATATTTAAATTTGATTGCCTGAAATTTGTTAGCTTAAAACAGAGTTAATGCCACCAGTTATGTTTAACAATCTCGGCTGCAGGAAGTCAGGATGCACTTTATTTGATATTTTTTTATATGTACGGATGACGGTCAAAAAAAACCTAAATATCGGGTATAAGATAGATAGTAAAGAAATTTCGACTCTTTTTTCATACAGGAGGTGCCTTATGGCAAAATACTCTTGGCCTGCGTCAAAGCTTGACAAACAGACAATGGAATTGCTTTGGCTTGCCAAGCAGGAAACAGGCATAACCATTTCAGAACTGATCAAAGAAGCCTGTCAACTGGCATATTATCGGTGCCGCGTTCGTGCGGCAGTACTCAATTCTCAATCGAAAGGAGGTGACGCAAAATGATTAAAGTTCATGCAACATACCAGAAGAAGGTTCCCGTTCCAAATCTTGAATTTTCCAGCCAGTCTTACGGAGCATCCGTTGAAGCTGAAGTTGAAAATCCTGCTCAGGTAGAGCAGAAGCTTCACAATATTTACGCACTGCTTGAAAAGGCAGTCAATGCAGAGCTTGAAAAGCACGGACAGAGTCGAGTGTCGCCGTATTCGAGCCGCAAAAGCGGAGATAACGGCAATGGAAACGGATCCAGGAACAATGCAAAAGCCACACGCGCGCAGGTGCGTGCAATCTTTGCCATCGGAAAGTCCCAGGGACAAACAAACCAGCAAATCCAAGGACTGTCTGAAAAATTCGGACACAAAAAACTTGATGACCTGACAGTTCAGCAGGCTTCCAGTCTGATTGAACAGCTTAATGAGGGTGGTTAAGATGTCATGTCAAACCGAATTAAAATCGATACACGACCATCTGTCCTTCTCGCAGGTCAGTCAGTATCTGAGCTGTCCGCTTCAACACTGGTTCAGGCGGAGGTTCAAGCCTGATTTTATCGCCGCGTCCCTGCAATTCGGAAAGGGCTTCCACGCCATGGCTTCGGAACGAAATCAGGCTGCCCTTGAGAATCGCAATGTTTCAGAATGTTTTCTATTGAAACATTTCTATTCTGCATGGAGGTGCGACAATGAAATTAAATTTAATAAGAACGAGTCAGCGGAAAGCCTTCGTAAAATTGCAGAGGCCATGTCTAAATTCATTCTTACACTACCCGTAGGGCGGATTATTGCGACAGAAGAGACGTTCATGTGTAAAATCGCCACTGGCCTACTACCAGTATCAGGAGCATTCGATGTGCTAGAAATCGTGAACCAGAGGCTTTTTCTCGCGGATTATAAGACTTGTCAGAAAAAACCTTCCCCCAGTACTGTTGATGAAGATCAGTTGGTTCTATACCGTCTGGCAGCAGATAAGATGAAAATATTAAAAGCCTTTGGCCTGCCTGTTGTGCTGGAGTATCGTTACATCACAAAGTCAGAGAATCCTGAACTTTTTCCCGTACGAGTGCAATACTCGCAGTCAAAAGCCAGACGTTTAATTGCAAAATTCCGTGCTGTAGACAACGCAATTAAAAACGATGTAGTCTTCCCAGTCAAGTCCTGGAAGTGTCGCAACTGCGGGTATAAGCGGTTGTGCAGCAAATGGCCAGAGCTCCCATAATCACGCCCTTTAAAACAGTTTACAAATAACATATTGAGGCCCGCCAAGCCCATGCTCAGCAGGGCTTCATCTGGCCCGTCTCTGCATGTTGCAGAGGTGGGCTTTTACTTTTTCACAGCAAAGGAGGTGAGTGTGAACATTGACAGGGAGCAAATCAAGGAAGTGTTGTGGCGTGTCGTTGATTTCTTTCTCGTTCGCGGGATCTGGCTTAAACTGAGGTTTCCCCGAAAGAACGATAATTACGAAGATTCCGAACGGGAAGTAAAACTTCAAGCCGGATTTAACGCGGATGAGGAAAGAGATGAGCGTTACGTCAACGAGTATAACAATGACCCGTTTTTCAGGTAAAAGAAAGGAGGTGATAAGATTAATGAGAAATCTATTTCCATTTATCTTGCAACGACCAGAAAGGTTTGATGAGGCTGAAAACCGGAAAACAGCAAGTTCCGTGATTGAGCAAGATCCTCCTGCAACAAACAAAGCCCCAGCCGTTGCACGAAAGACCGTAAGCACGGTAAAAAAACTGCCTGCGCTTAACGGCTGTTCCACTGAGGGCGTTTTCTCAGCCACGTTTCTGCAGAAACTGCTGAAGTTCGGCAGGATTCTGATTCCTGAGAAGAGTCCAGTTCATTCACTGCGGACAGTCAGGTTTTCGAATGAAAACGGTTTAACTGCAACATTCAATGATCTCGAAAATGTTGCGCAGATCAGGGCTAATCCCTTTGAAGGAGCAGCCAGAGGAACCATTCTCATCCCCTTTGAACTGCTCAGGCAGATGGGAAAGGTTAAGCCTGACTTCATCCGATACCAGGTTGAGAACAATCAGGGAATTATCAGGTATGAATCCGGAGGAGTATCAGGAAGAGAAGAATTCCATGTTATTCCACCAGAGGAATATCCAGATGTCAATGTTCCCGAGAACGGATACGGTCGGATTGAAGTAAACCTGCCAGGTTATATTCAGGAAGCATCCGCATTTACCGCAGATGCATCAAACAAAACGACAACCTGCGGGATCCTTCTTGATGGAAAAGAAAACCGTGTCGCTGCCACCGATGGTAAGCGACTCTACTGCAGGCACAAGATTCCGTTATCCTTTAACGAGCGTGTGATTATTCCACCCAGTAAAGCTCTTCAATACATGGAGAATGCTTCCATTGGGCTCAAGATGGAGGAAAACATGCTCTGGATACAGTCTGCATCATCCACTCTCGGGTTGATGAGAATCCAGGGAACCTTTCCTGATTACAGCAGAGTTCTGGATATCGACCTTGGTGAATATACGACGGCTTGGAAGATTGCCGAGCGCGACAGAAAGACACTGGTAAAGTTGCTTCCAACGCTGATGTATGAAAGCAAGGAACTCCCAGTGCTGCATTTGAAATTGGATCGGGACAGCCTCTCTATCCATACAGGAAGGGGAGGCGGAGGAGAGTTCAGAACATCGATCCAGGGGCAGGCGCAGTGCAGGGTAAACGCAGCATTTCTGCGGAATATTCTGATGATTGAGGATGCTCAGGAGTGTCGCCTTTCAAATGAAGGCAACAAACCCATCCTGTTTACAGGAAAAGCAGGCATTGAACTTCTGTTAATGCCGCTTCTTGATAATTGAAACAATTTTGTAAGGAGGTAGTTTTAATGAAAGCAGAGAGAACAAGCAGTTCCGTTGGCAAGCTGGTCAAGGACACGGTTATCATCGTGGCAGCAACAAAGGTCCTTGAAGTGACAGCAAACTACGCGGTACGAGGAATCAAAGCAGTGTATGATTCCATTACAGGAAACGCGGTTGAAAAACCGGCAGTCTGATCATAACCAAACCCCTGTCCGATAACCGTATCGGGCAGGGCTTTTTCCCGAAAAGGCGGTGATCTGAATGGAGGGGTTTATTACAAACTACATCGCAGCTGGACTTGTCGTCACAGGAATTAAAAGCGCAGACATCTGTGAAGGTATGGAGGAGTGTACGAATAAAGCCGAAGCCATATCCTGCGTGATCACATCAATAACATTGATCCTGATCGGGTGGCCGCTTGTTATGTGGTTGTGGTGTACTGAATGAAATTAAATTCTATATGAAAGGAGTCATTCTGTGTCTCATGAATTGTCAATAAACGAAAAAGGCGAAGCAGAGATGTTTTCAGCTGGGACCGTGCCCTGGCACGGGCTGGGTGCAGTGCTGCCTGAAAGAGTCAACTCCGAGCAGGCCATTGACGCTGCTCATCTGGACTGGCGTGTTGATCTGAAGGATATCTATACTTCTGACGGCACACCGTGTGAAATGTCAAAGGCAACCGTGCGTCAGGATAATGGAAAGGTACTCGGGATTGTTGGTAACCGGTACCGAGTCTGTCAGAACAGTGATGCGTTTACGTTCCTGTATAGGAATTTCAAAGTTCGGTATCCGGTGGAATATACATAACGAATCCGTC
>CAZGEP010000141.1:0-13056 GCA_964524955.1 uncultured Planctomycetota bacterium
CGCAGGAGCCACAACCGGCGCGCACTCCAACTACATTGTGCTCATAACCGAAGCCGGAGAGCTGGCCAAGCCCGCGCAGGTGGCCAGAGCCCTGAGTAAGGTGCGCTTGAAAAACAATTCAGCGGACTCCAGCTGGTCCAATCCCGGTGACACAGACGGCGACGGCCTGCAGGATGAGTTTGAGGCAGCTTACGGCCACGGCCTCAAATCTGATGACATCGACAGCAACAACGACAGCGAGCCGGATGAAACCGAGCTGGCTGCAGATGGCCGCACGCTCTTTGAGGTGGCCAATGACCTGCACATCACCCCGGTCGATGGTGGCGATGGTGCGGGAAGTACCGGCACCGGTACATCCGGAAGCAGCGGAACCTCTGCCAAAGAATCTTCGGGTGGAGGAGGAGGCGGGGGTTGCTTTATCAGCGTACTTCGCTGATACAAGCAGTCGATGGTCGATAGTCTGTAGTCGATGGCTGAATGGCTTAAAAGCAAAAGACAAAGACTTTTTTAGACGGGATTAACGGGGGTCGGCGGAGCCATGTTTTTGATCCGCCTCAGGTGGAATTGACAGGATAACTGCAAAAAATGAAATGTATGTAAAGATTGTCGATGAACTACGGTTATTCCCTTCGTAATCAGCCTGCGATTATATATAGACCATCGTGACTGTTGCTCTTTCACGCAGTTCTTCATGCTTATTCAAGTCCTTCATGGTTTCCAAGCTTTTACTCTTTTGTTTTATCCCGTCAATCCTGTCTACTATTTTACGCAGTTCAGAACAACAAACCTGCTTTACTTTCGCGCAGCAGGAAATGGACGGCCGGAAATGAGCCTGGTTCCGTCGGTGAATCCTTCAGGGCGGTCTTTCAGCTCACTGATCATAAGACTGCGCCAGCGGGAGATCCGGTCGGATTCTTCGGGAACGGATGACAGGTCGCGGCATTCCATTGGATCATCGCTCAGTCGGAAGAACTGTTCCCGTCCATCCGCAGCAAACCAGATATACTTTTCCTTTCCATCGGTCAGGCAGTGATGGACCGGTGCATGCTCAATGTGAACATATGGGCGCTTCGTAACTCTCTCGTCGCGTAGCAGCGGAAGCAGGCTCTGTCCGTCAACCGTGTCAGGGACAGGTATTTCGGCCATGTCAAGCAGGGTCGGCATGATGTCTGCAAGCGTGACCGGTTCCTGTACAACGCTTCCGGGTTTAAGACCGAATCGCTGAGGAGCGCGCATAAGAAACGGGATTCGGGCTGACGGCTCGTAGGGGACGATTTTATGCCACCGGTAGTGATCGCCCAGCATTTCACCGTGATCGCTGGTCAGTGCCACGATCGTGTTGTGGCCGGTCATCCGGTCCACACCTCTGTTCGGATTGAGAATCCGACGGATCTGATCGTCCAGATGATTGAGCAGTCCGTAGTATCCGGCACGGGCGCAGAGCAGTGCCTCGCTCGAGAGGTTTACGGACGAACCGCCTACATCAAGGCCTTTTCCGTTGTTGGGCGGTGGTACGGCCCAGTCACCAATCACAGGATCGGGAACACCGGTTCGGATATAGCGATCGAGGTAGAAGGCGGGTGGAAGCAGCGGGGGATGCGCTGCCAAAAAGGACACTACCAGAAAGAACGGACGGGATTCGTCGCGTTCGCGCAGAAACCGCAGTGCTTCATGAACGGTCCAGTTTGTGGGGTGCAGATCTTCCTCCAGGTGCCAGGGACGGGCGGTCCAGTCGTTGTTCATGACACCTGTTCCATAGATACCTTCCCAGTCATCCGGACGCTGCTTTCTGAATGCGATCTGATAGTCCCGTTCCGAGAGTGCGTCCATTGTCAATGTGACGATGTGTTCAAACCCGAAACGCTTTTCCCTGGGATGCTGATGCATGCTGCGGCCGATCCATGCGGTCTCGTAACCGTTGTTCGCAAGTACGGCAGGAAGTGTCTGTTCGATGTTCCATTCCACGCCCTCCTGAAAACCGAGCATGCCGTGCGTTGAAGGAAACTGGCCGGAGAGGATTGAACGGCGTGCCGCGATACATGTGGGGCAGGTGGTGTACGCATGGGTGAACCGGACACCGGCGCCGGCAATGGCATCCATGTTCGGTGTCATCAGCACAGGATGGCCGTTAATCCCCAGGCAATCGCCGCGGTGCTGTTCATTGATGAATAGAAGTATGTTGGGTTTGTCTGTCATTGTAGAATCCCTGATCTGGTCAACAATTACGTGCCGGCTGCAGTCTGGGCACAAGTGACCTGGCTATGGTTTATGGTGATGGTCTGCACGAAAAGCTGCTCGCCGTTGGGGCGGGCTCGATAGACAAAGTCACCTGCCGGATTGATCACGCCGGAAGGCGCTGCGCAGGGCAGATCCTCCGGATATGCGTTGTCTACGGTTACGATCCATATCTCTCCGGCACGGGCACGCAGTCTCAGGTTTGATTCATGATACTGCCGCGTCAGATCCGAAAGAGGACTGCCGTTGCGGCCGCCGTTTACCGCATGCAGAATAATATCCGCGCCCATGGCAGCCAGCTGTTGAGACAGGTGTGGATCCGGCATGGGCGTGCATCCGGGGTTGGCCCACATGTCGTTGCAAATTAGTCCGCCGAACCATATGCCGTCCCGCCATTGGAATGTGCGCAGTTCGGAAACCGCATAGTGGTTGACTTCACCGCTGGCCTCACCGTTAACACTTCCGCAGCACAGGATTTTGCTGTGAAAGCCGAGATACTCACCGTCAGGCCGATAGAAACGGATCTGATTGCAGCACCTGCCGTCCTCTTCAACAAAGCAGGTGCCGAGTGCAAGCCCGATCTGCCTGGACGCTGCATACGCGGTAATCTGATCCAGTTTTTTCGCTACCGCTACTGTATCGAACTCATGCGTGTATCCGCTCAGAGCACCTTCCGGTGTCAGCAGTATTTCAGCGCCGTTTTCAGACGCTGTGTCAACTGCCCGGGTAATTTTCCTGGCGTTCTCTTCAATATCCCGTCCAACAGGCATTTGATATCCTGCAACACGAAATACGATGGGGTTTTTGTCAGTTGCCATTGGTTGATATCTCCTTATCCCTGATGTGCATTGAAGTTACTTCTTCGCCTTCTTCTTTTTCAATATTTTTTGCCTGTATTTTTCTTGCAGCTTCAGATTGGGTTTGACGTTTTTTTCGGGCAGATGCGCGGAGAGATGTTTGATTGTCTGTGCATGCTCCGGGTTTCCTGCCGGCCTCCGGAACATCGGCAAGGTCATTTTCAATATGCGGTGGGAGATCGATTTTGTCAAGGGGGAACATGTCATAGTATTTTCGCGGAATCGCCCAGGGCAGGTTGGGTTTGACCAGGCCGCAGGAGAGGAAGAACGGTTTGTTGCGTTTCTTCTGCATCTGCTTGACACAGTAACTCACGGAATGCCAGTCGCTCAGGTCATCGACCGGAATAAAGAGTACATTGGGCCGTTTGCCTGTACTCGTCTCTTTTGCGAACGAATTAATGACGCCGGGTATGGCCAGGCTTGCCAGTCCAAGACCGCCCATCTTCAGAAAACCTCGTCTGCTGCTGTTTATTTTACATGCCTCCTTTGATACGTTATAACGTGTTTTCAGTATTTTCGACGCTTGTTTTTCATCTGCTTCTTTGCTGACTTGATAAACCGTCCAAAGGACTTATCCTTTTTTCGTTTTTCCTGACAGGACATCTGGTTGTGTTCAGATTCCTTTTGGAGTTTGATATAGCTGGTGTAGCGTTTTTCAGTCACATCGCCGCGTTCAACTGCAGCCAGAATGGCGCAGCCAGGCTCATGTTCGTGGCTGCAGTTTGTATACCGGCATCTGGTGGAGAGTTCAATGAGTTCCTCAAAGCCTGCATGCACACCGTCGCTGGCGCCTGTGATCCCGAGTTCCCTCATGCCGGGTGTGTCCATGACCATTGCCCCATTGCTGAGCATGATAATCTGTCGGCGGGATGTTGTATGGACCCCCTCTCCGGTTGAGCTGACCTCCAGGGTCGGGAAGACGTCCTCTCCGAGCAGGCGGTTGATCAGTGTGGTCTTGCCTACACCTGAGGAGCCGATCAGGCAGTACGTCCTGCCCGGATCAAGCAGCTTTCGGAATTCGTCCAGTCCTGCGCCTGTGGTGTTGCTGAGAGGAAGGACTTCACAGGAGATACCAAAGTCTCGTATTTCATTGATTCGCTGCGTCAGTTCTTCTTCTGAGATCAGATCGGTCTTGCTCAGGATGATGTGAGGATCTATGCGTCCGTCGTTTGCCATGACCAGATATCGGTCAAGTCTGGCAACATTAAAATCATACAGGCACCCCTGAATAATAAAGGCCGTATCAATATTGGCTGCAATTATTTGAACGTCTGTTGATTTGCCCGGGGTCTTTCGGCGCAGAAATGATTTTCGTGGCAGGACTTCGTGGATGATGGCCGGTCCCTCAGGAGATGTCATGTGGATGCTGACCCAGTCGCCAACGCAGGGCAGGTCTGTGGTTGACTGAGCATGAAAACGGAATCTGCCGGCCAGATCCGCATCTACTTCTTCGCTTTGCCCTTGAACGACAAATGCACCCTTGTCCACAGCAGTGACCCGTGCAATCAAGTGACCGGGCTTCAGAAGCTCTTGAGCATGATCTTTAAACCATTTGTCAAATCCCAGTTCAGTCAGTTCCATGGTCTCTTCTTGAATATCTGGTTTTACAGGTTGAGTATACATCTGCCTGCATGTAAACGATCAATTCTACGACATGCGCAGTGCATGTCAAATCTTCTCTCCTGTCCGGCTTTATGCGGCTAAGGATCCCATCGGGTCCCAGGGGGGCAGGACTTTGGGTGGTTTTTTAAGCGCGGCCTGAAGTTTGGCCGGCAGCCGGGATTTGCGCGCCGCGATCTCAAACATGTATTCATTAAACCGCGAATCATTCATGGTGTCGATATCCACGTTCAGGTAAATGACAGGTGCACCGCCCACAACATTGCCAAGGAACTTGATCGTGTAGGTTCTGCCGAACGCATGGCCCTTGCGCGGATCATGGACCAGGCAGACATAGTCGTTCATAGGGATCGTGATGTATTTTTTTGCAAACTGTTTGGGGGTCATCTTTCCGTCTCGCCGGAATTTGCCATCCTTGTCCTTCCACTGCCAGTCAAAGGAATCAGGGGGAGTTCCCAGGTGGATGCAGAGAATCCGGTAAATGGTTTCGAGTCTGCTGTTTTTTTCCCTGCGAAGTGTCCGAAGGTCGGCGCCGGATGCGGCCATGGCGCGCAGATCCCGCGCAGCCTCCCGAAGCTTTTCCTTAAGCGTTCGGTTCATCAGGCCGGTGCTGGATGAACTCTGGGTCTCCGGCATGGCGGACTTGGCAACCACACCGTGCTTGTGGATGACATTGATGAACATGTTCCACTGGCCGCCGTTACCGATTGGATCGCTGAGCAGAAAGGCCACCTCCCGGTCCGCAACATCCTGTTTGCTCGTGGCAATGCTGTTTTCCATGAAATGGTTGGCGCGTTCCATTTTGTCCCAGAAGAGTGCGTAGTTCTGGCTGAATTCAAAGTTCTTGAGTTTCATTTTTTTCATGGCACCGGTACGGAAGAGATTGAGCCCGGCAAAGAGCCAGCACCGTCCGGAACTCTTCTGGTTGGTCACCTGCCATTTATCCAGATGAATGGAAAAGGAGTGGTCGGTCCCGGTGACCACACTGCGGCGAAGTGCCAGCCGGGTGACCGGCGTCTCTGCCACAGCATTCTGCATTTGAACGGCCTGCGGAGAGTTCATCAATTCAGAATTCATATCCTTGAGCTGCTTTGCATTCAGCGCGCCGGGTTCCCTTTTCCTCGAAGTCATGGTATCGTCCTTTCGTGTCTGCAAAAAGTGAAATGTGAAAGAAAATTATTATACCCCGGTGCACGGGTACATTCAATTTATTTATTCAAATTCGTAATCGGTCATGTCTTTCCACAATCTAAGATGTTATTTCGACGAGATTTGTTGTAATATCCCGAATGATAGAAGGTTGTAGATTTTAACTGTATAATGACGCAATAGTAATATAATATTATTTTGATTTTAGATTTGACTTTAGGAATGCATTTCCTATGATGATTTAATCATTTGAAGAAACAATGGCTGATATGATTATGAAGTTCATCTTATCGAGCCGTGAGATACTGGGAAAGGATTTCTTAAAGTCGGTAAAAGTCAGGAAGATCTTTTTATTCATATTAGATTCTATACAATATTCTATTTCAATGAGTGCTGAATTTGTTTTTGAAACCTATGGGAATTTAAATAAGCATGCATTTCCGGAAGATAACCAAACCGTAGAAATTTATTATATTCGCATTATGAAAGGACTGGCAGATGTTGTATAAAACGGAAGCAATCATAAAATCTATTTCTGATAAAAAACAGCGCATCATTCTTGTACTTTTCCTGTTGCTGTCATCTCTGTGTACGTCTCTGCTCCAGGCCGAAGGCTGGAAATCGCCGGACAGTGTATCCGACCCCGAAGGCAAGTGGAAAAACGAATCCCGCTGTACAGACGGCAATACCGGCACCTATGCAGATGATCATTCTCTGCGTACCGGTTGGGGAGCCTATATTGTCCTGAATTACAATCAGGCTGTAAGCAGTAATCGTGTTCGCGTGAATTCCGACTGGTGGACCGGTGCTGTGGATAAAATCGATCTGGATGTATTCAAGGACGGCTCCTGGCTTGATGTCCATGAAGGCGCTGTAGCCCAACTGTTCCTGGACAGAGAAGACCTTTGCGCAGGGACTGGTAACCAAAATACGCTACAGATTCCATTACCTCCAAAATCCAAATTATATCTACTGGCTTTACGAAACTCAATTATATGAAAACAGTCCTCCGGTCGCTCCTTCCCAATGCACCACAACAGCCGCCACTTCCATTGAACGGACATCAGCCATCCTCCACGGTGTGCTGGAAAATGACGGCGGCGAACCCTGCGAATACCGATTTGTTTACGGTACGGACACCACCTGCGGCCAGTCCACACCCTGGAGCGGAAGCTGGTCCAACGGACAGGTTTTCGGGCATATCATCAGCGGGCTTACCGATGAGACGGAATACCACTATATGATTCAAACCAGAAACAGCGTAGGCACTGCGCTAGGCTCGGACATGACCTTTACAACCGGTGAACCCGTAGTTGGCTGGGTTCCGGCAACGGGATTCTCTGACTCCACCGGTAAGTGGGAAGACGGAATGAGCGGATATGACGACATGGATGGCTCCCATGCCCGTTGCTACCATGACCTGTGGGCTGATCAGTGGGGTCCTTACCTGTATCTTACCCGTCCGGAACTGGCGACCACGGGCATCCGGTTTAAGGCAAAATTCGGCGAATTCATTGACAAGATAGATGTGGACGTGAACAGAGATGGCGTATGGGAAGACGTATACACCGGTGCGTTCGCAGACCGTCAATGGGAAGAGAAACACTTCAGCGCCGGTACCGTCAGCCAGGCCCGGGTTCGTTTCCACGTAACCGGAACCAATTGCGGCCTGTACTGGGAACTCGTGGAATTCGACTTTCTCTACAACCATGCACCCACCGTGGTGAATGAAACCGCACAAACAGACCTGGAAACAGAAATTACCGTTAACGTACTTGAAAATGACAGTGATTCCGACGGACATACCATTATTCTTTCAGACATCGTTCAGCCGGGTCACGGAACCGCGACCTTCAGCGGCGACAGCATCACCTATACCCCTGAAGACACTTTTATGGGAACCGACACCATAACCTACACAGTCACCGACCAGGCGGGAGCCTCAACCGATGGCACACTGACTGTAAAAGTGGGGATTGACGACGACATATACGAAGAAAACGATACCCAGACCGATGCCGCAGATCTGAGTTCCCGGATCACAGATAACAGCTTTACCATCGAAAACCTCGCCGTCCGTCCCTCAGACGAAGACTGGTACAAAATCCAGACCACCGAAAATACAGGATTTATCCTCGAATGTCTTTTTACTCAGCGAAACGACGGCAGAGACGACTCCGATCTGGACCTGGCGGTCTTTTCCGCAGACGGCAGCGTGATTGTTGAGTCTTACTCAGGCAGTGATAACGAAAAGGTGGCGTTCTATACTGCCGCGAACCAGCCTGTATTTATCCGTGTTCTGGGCTATGACAATTCCGAGTGGGGCGGAGCCGGACCATCATGGAACACCTACGGTCTCGTACTTTCCCCGCTTCCGGCTGATGATACGTACGAAGAAAACGACAGCTTTGGTTCCGCGAGAAATGTCACTTCAGAAATGACTGGCGGTTCCTTCAGCTCAGAAGCACTGTTTTGCGGACCGTCTGATCCGGACTGGTTCTCAGCAGATGTAACTGAAGCCGCCTCAGTCACGGTCAACTGTATCTTTACAGAACGTGTTGATGAATACGACGACTCGGATCTTGACATCGAAGTCTACAACTCCTCACACCAGCTGCTTGGCTCTTCCCTGAGCGCAACGGATAATGAAACAGTGGAGTTTGATTTGAGCCAGGCTGACAGCATCTACGTAAAAGTCTACGGCGCGGACAACACAGAGTATGGCGGAAGCAAATCATGGAACAATTACAGCCTTGAAATCAATATCAACTACGGCAACACAGCGCCGGTCGCCCACGCAAAGACCGTGACCACCGATGAGGACAACGCAGCTGCAGTAACCCTGAGCGGCTCAGACGTGGAAAACGATCCCCTGACCTTTGAAGTCGCGACCCAGCCCGCAAACGGCAGCCTTTCCGGCACAGCCCCGAATCTGACCTATACCCCTGCAGCCAACTACAACGGATCGGATTCATTCACCTATCGCGCGTATGACGGCACACAGTATTCAGCTCCGGCAACCGTATCCATTACTGTTAATGCGGTCAATGACGCGCCCTTTGCCGACAACCTGACTGCAACCGTGAATGAAGATGAGAGCGTTGGAGTCATGCTTGAGGGCACGGATCACGACAACGATCCCCTGGCCTATGAGATCCTCACGCAGCCACAACTGGGCACCCTGAGCGGCACTGCACCGGACCTGACCTATTCACCCCTTCCGGATGCCAGTGGAACCGACAGCTTTACGTATAAAGTCAATGACGGATCCCTTGACTCAAATACAGCCACTGTCAATATTACCATAGCACCGGTTAATGACGCACCCGAAGCAAGCGACGATACCGCAACTACCGACGAAGACACTGCTGTAACGATTGACGTTCTGGCCAATGACACCGACGTTGAAAACGACACCCTTGTTGTCCAGTCCGTTACCCAGCCTTCAAACGGAACCGTCACGAATAACAGCACAAACGTGAGTTACACACCCAATACAGGTTTCAGTGGAACCGATACATTTACATACACGGTTACAGATGGTAACGGAGGAACAGACACTGCAACCGTCAGTGTAGCTGTAAATGACACCAACCAGGCCCCGGTTGCCCTGGATCAGTCACTTTCCACAGACGAAGACACAGCCCTGACCATTACCCTCAGCGCCACAGATAACGACAATGACACCCTGACCTATACCGTTCTTTCTGACCCGGCAAACGGCACACTGAGCGGCACTGCCCCCAGCCTGACCTTTACCCCGGCAGCCAACTGGCACGGAACCACCAGCTTTACATTTAATGTAAACGACGGTACTGTAGATTCCAATACAGCAACTGTCAGCATAGATGTTGCAGCCGTAAATGATGCGCCCGTAGCCATGGATGATTCGGTAGCAACCAATGAAGATACCCCTGCGAGCTTTGATGTAATGAGCAATGATACTGATGTTGAAAACGACACACTGCAGCTGGCATCCCTGCCGAACCTTCCAGCCAATGGTATTGCAGCAATCAGCGCAGACAAGACCCGGGTGGAATATACCCCGAATGCGGATTATTACGGTTCAGACAGTTTTACCTATACAGTCACTGACGGTACAGGCAACTCAAACACTGCCACCGTCTCCGTGACCGTAAACGCAGTAAATGATGCACCGGTTGCCGATTCTCAGTCCCTGAGCACTCCTGAAGACACTGTAATCAATGTAACATTGACGGCAAGCGATACAGAAAATGATACCCTGACCTTTAGTGTAATCTCCACCCCAGGCAACGGAAACCTTTCAGGAACAGCTCCAAATTTGACATTCACTCCGAATGCGGATTGGAACGGAATAGCCAGTTTTACATTCAAGGCAAATGACGGCACAGTTGATTCTGATCCCGCAACCGTCAGCATCACGGTTACCCCGGTAAATGATGCGCCTCAGGCCGAGGATCTTACAATAATTATACAGGAAGATGAGGTTGTCTCTTTTACGCTCACCGGTTCCGACCCCGAAAACGCACCTTTAACATTCTCTGTCGTTTCTGATCCAGAACATGGAGCACTCAGTGGAATTGCCCCCAACATGACATATACGCCTGCAGCAAACTACTCTGGCACAGACAGTTTTACATATACAGTTAACGATGGTGAACTCGATTCTGCACTTGCCGCAGTTACGGTTCACATTATTCAGGTGAACAATCCTCCGGTGGCAAACGACGACTCAGTAAGCACAAGTGAAGACACTGCGGTGACGATTAACGTGCTTGCAAATGACACAGATGAGGAAGGAGCAAGTCTGTCGATCTCGTCATTCACCCAGCCGTCTTTTGGAACCGTTGAGATAAGCAATGAAACGTTTGTGTATACACCCTCTGATAATTTTTATGGAGAAGACTTCTTCAGCTATTCGATCTCCGATGGCACCAACATCTCTGAAAATGCTGATGTTCTAATTACCGTATCCAGTGTTAACGATACTCCTGTTGCATACGATGATTATGTGTATGCCGAAGACGGAACAGAAATAAGCATTAATGTCCTGTCCAACGATGAGGATCCGGATAACGACACACTGTCAATTGATTCGGTCACCAATCCCTCAAACGGAACCTTCACGCAGAATGGATCAATGATTCTTTATACTGCAAACCTTGGCTATGACGGTGAAGATACATTTTCCTATACAATTAGCGATGGAAATGGTGCGACATCCACAGCTCAGGTAACAGTTATGGTCACTGCCGTTAATCAGACTGTAACAATTACCGCTGATGTAGAAACGCTGACGAACAAAGATTCAATCGCCATTACAGGTACAGTCGATGAGGAAATATTGCGGATTGAAGCAATCAACAATCAATACTCAAGCAGGAAGATAACAGGCGCGCTTAAGGCAGGAATGAAATACTCGTTCTTGAATGTTCCCCTGAAAGAAGGGGTGAATGAAATTAAATTGACGTCATACGGCATAAACAACAAACCGAACGGTAAAACAACTCTTTCAGTTACCTGTGACCAGACGCCTCCAACCATCTTACCGACACCGATTAGCGGCGCAACAATTATTGGCAAGAGAGGATGGGTTTCGTCAACAAGTACTGAAATCAATCCGGTGTCTGTAAATTACACTGACGATAATGATATTCGAACCGATACTTTTTATGTTAATTATTATGTAAAAAATAAAGTTACCGGAGAGATATTTGATTATGCCGATATCACCTCAGAATACAACATACTTACTGAATCTGCTGAACTGATATCTTTTGTATATGGAGGTGCATCTGAAGGGTACGAGTTTGTTTTTGAATATTTTATTGCCGATAAAGCCGGCAACTGGTCTTTTGAATCAGTGGTTTATGACAGAAGATATGACTTTGATGATATTGACATTATTGTCCCTGGTGTAACCTTTAATGTTATTTCGGATGGGAAAACAGGAACCTACAAGCAAACTAAAATACAAAGCGATGAGCCCAGCGATGAATCAGAGTTCACGGCACACGTGTCGATAAGCAATTCAGTGGGGCTGCGTACAGGTACTTTCAGTGGAGGCAATATTGCATTCGTAACATGCAATAATCCTGAAGTGAATTGCAGTAAGAACGGATTTTCTGTTCCTTTGGATATGCCGCTTATTACGGGATTGGCCTTTAATATTGAATTCTCTCCAATCCAGGAGAGTTCGTCAGTCATAATCGAAGTTTCTTCAAGAAACATTTACGATTGCACAACAGTAAAAGCTGCCGGCATATCGTTGATTAATGATTATTCTGATATTTTCCCAGGTGCTGATTTAGATACTCTATATTGGAAAAATTACAACGGAACAGCCACCGAAGAATTCACAAAAGACTGGTCTGGTCCCAGGCCCAGCAGCATCGTATTTCCAGTGGATTCTATCCTTGATTCCTTTTCTCTTTTTCAGCTGAAATGCATCCCTTCTCCTGAAGATCTCTATTCTTCAGACTATTCCTTTGTTGAAGATACCCCGTTTACTGAAGATATTGCAGCGTATTTTAGCCACTGGTCATATATTGATTTTTACGACCCCAATGATCCTGGGAATTATCCTGATTACATTTACGGGGTAGCACCATTAACACCTCCTAATATCTCAATGAACAATATAACCAGAAGTGTCAGTATAAACCTTCCTTTTGCGCTGTTATATCCTCCCAAAACCTGGAATTTCGGTGCCTATCCTTCTTACGGCTATTATGGTTTTTCTTTTACGGTGCAAAATAAAAGAGATCATTATAATTATGGAATTTATGTCGATTCGGAGATCGGAGAAAACGAACGCCTTGAATATATACAGGCATGGCTGTCGCTTTCGACAAACTGGTCTTTTAATAAAAAGAAGATTGAAATGAACATTGGGGATATGGATGAAGTCGTTTATAAATACAACTATATACGAGCAGATGATTCTCCCCAAACAGAATATTACCGATCTGAGATTGAACGAGAATTTGCAACCGGTGAACCCGTTGAATTCTCCCTGCTGGAACATTGGTGTGAAGATCCTTACGACATGACAATCATTCCGGTAGATGAAGGGTCTCTTGTACATGCAAAACGACTTGCTGTTTCAGCCGCAAGGCCGGGAATATTCTTCTTTGGTCCGTCAAATATAATTGATGCAAAATTTTGATAACGTCCCAAAGTTTGTGGGATAAGTTGAAGATGGCTTGAGTTG
>CAZGEP010000142.1:0-12849 GCA_964524955.1 uncultured Planctomycetota bacterium
CGAATGCCGATAGAGTGGCCGTCCGGAAAGGTGATGGTAACCCCGCCGTCATCTCTGGGCGTAATGGTGACTTCATTCTCCGGGGTGACAACGGTTCCTTCGCGGGGGTTGAAGATGTAGGGGCCGTGGTGGCCGTCCTTATCAAAACTTTCAATGCGGTAGTGATCTTCGTTGATTCGTTCAACCAGTATCCAGTCTCCGTTGGTCAGGTTCTGGATTTCCCACTTGTGTTCAGAGAGGTGGAGAACCTTGATGTGGTCGCCGTTGGAGCAGCTGATTTCCCATCCCTCTTCCGCGCCTTCAAGTTTGCGGATGAAAAGGTCGGCATTGCTCACCGATGTATCCATTTCAAATTTCTTATAATAGGTGGTGAAATTGAGTCCGCAGGCCAGTTCCTTCTGCATGGCATTGGCTGAGGCCGTGCGCAGTACTTCCATTTCCACAAGATCCGGTGTGATCAGGGCCAGCGAGTGTTCAATTTTTGACAGGACCGTGATCCAGTCCCGGCACTTGGGTACCCATTCATCGGCGTTTTCCCAGACCTCTTCGTATTTGGCCTTGACCTGTTCCGGTGAGAGGCTGCCGTCTGTGCCTTCATTGAGTTCTGCACTGGTGAGTGGTTCATCGCAGAACTCACCATGTTCGACCAGTGCGGCCATCGTCGCGTAGGTGTTGACATCAACGATACGGCGGACTGCATGTCCATACATTACGCTCATGCCGTTGTTGATCCACGCAATGGTACTCAGTATATCTGCTTCAATCTGGGCGCCGGCCAGCGCGGCCGCGTCCGCTGAGTTCTGTATACGGATTCTGCGTTTGACAACATGACCGACATTGTAGACCATCATTATGGGCACGATTAGAAAAAGGGCAGCCATGATGGAAAAAATCAGAGCCTGGCCTTTTTCATTTTTTACTGAGCGCATAGGACAGCTCCCTGAAAAATTATGACCCGGAATTCCACAGTGAGGTTTCCGGATAGGGTATGGTACAGGATTCCACAATTTCGCGCCTGGGCACGTTTCCGAAATCATTGTCGTCCAGCAGATAGCCCGCATCCGGCTTGTCCGCGGGATTCGAGCCAACTAGAGGATATGCTTCTTCGATTTGGACCAGTTCCTGGGCTTCGCCGCCTTTGATCATGTCGTTGAGCAGCCAGCAGGCAATGGGAAGCACGAGTTCCATTCGGTATTTGACCGTGGCCGTGATTTCACCGTTAAGGGTGTCGTCGATCTCCACAAGAGTGATGTTCGGATCCAGGGCAATACCGGAACGCCTGAGGCTTCTGTGATTCCAGCCCGGGAAATTAATGGGCTCGCGTCTATCCGGACCGGCTGTGGGGCCGGTGATCGGTGTACAGATAATAGCAGCGGCTTTACGGGCCAGTTCTTCCGGCGTCAGGGTTTCGTCCTCCCACGGAGACTCTTCCATGATTTCCGCATTTTTGACCGAGACATAGGTCCGGGCCGCAGAAAAGGCTGCGTACTGCACCAGCATGTGTCCCATATACACGTAGCAGAGCTGAATGATCGTAAAGACAATAATCAGCTGGATGGGAAACGCAATTGCGAATTCCACCAGAGCCTGTCCGCTGTTTGAGTTTTTCTTTTCAATATTCATAACAGGTTTCTCACGTACCAGGTTACGATCGTTCCCGCTGCAATGGCCGCACCATAGGGAATTTTGATTTTTCCGGTTGCGGATTCTTTGAATTGTTTTATTCTGGATGCTGTCGGGAAAATCAGGAACCGGAAACTGTTTTTCAGACCTTGCAGCAGCATGCCTTTTCCCGCCAGGATTACCAGTGTGATACCGAATCCGAAAAATGCGGCATACATCAGAGCGGTCAGCGCAAAGAGCCAGCCGGTCAGCGATCCGATCGCTGCCATGAGTTTCACATCGCCGCTGCCCAGACTTCCGGAAAAGCAAAAGGGCAGAAGGCAGACTGTTGCAACCAAAGCACCCAGGCACGCCATGGCAAAGGAGGGTTCCGATGTCAGAATGCCTTTATAAAGCCCGCCGGCAACGGTGTTAAGCAGTATACCACAGAGCAGTGCGCTTCCGGTCATCCAGTTGTAGATTCTGCCTTGCGCAATATCCGTGTACGCGGCTCCGGTCACCAGCAAAAAAAGAACCACTGAGCAGGCGATGTGTATACCGAATGCCAATGTCATTCAACCAGGTCGCTGATACCCTTTTCAACCTTGTCGTCTACCTGATCGGAGCGGTTGGTTACGGTGGCATCTTCTTCACCGGACAGTTGTTTGGTGCCCGCGCCGAACCAGTCTCTGATCTGGGTGCCGAACAGGCTGATGATGCCGATGCTGAGAATGGCGATCAGGGCAACGATAATGATATACTCGGTCATACCCTGGCCGCGCTCTTCAACTCTCTTCAAAAGCCTCTTGCGTAACGTGTTCATTCGAATCACCTCCAAAAAAAATTAAGGAAACGGCAGGCATACAATGGAAAGTATATGCCGTTGAGATTCGGACAGCGAAACCACTCCAGCGGCCATGGCCGCTCCGATGGCAAGTATACAGAGAACGGTTACCAGAATATATTCCAGCGCTGCCTGGCCGCTCTGATCGGAAAGTAGTTTTTTCAGTCTGTCCTTCATACGATTATCCTATTATACGATTATATACTCTATTTTACTACATGTTCTGCTGCATGTCAAGCAGCTTATGCTCACTTGGATAAAATCTCTTTTACTGCTTTGGTTGAATATCCTGCCTGACGGTAGCTCAGGCTGCTCAGTTTTCCGGCAAGCGCAAAGTCTGTGTCTATCTTGCGTACCTGCAGCAGCTGAATTCCGTCTTTATCCGCTGATGCCTGTCCATAGACAAAGAGGGCTTTATACCCTCTATGGTAAACAACAATTTTATCCGAGTTCGTATCCGATTGGGTCAGTACAATGACTTCGTCATTGGATGAATCCGCTGCCGCAGGTGTAGACCTGTACGAGGAAATTACGAAAACCATTAAAGCGATCATGACTGTGCCGAACAGAATGTTCTTCATAATACCTCTCCTTAACAAATGGAATTAAATATTCTATTATTAAGTTAAGCAAAAGGCGTGCCATGCAGTATTAATTTGTAAGATATTTTAATATATATAATTATGTGTTTTCGGATTTAGAGAGCTATACTGGGTGAGTAAATATTACACATACATTTTTGGGTAATATTTACACGGACGTATGTTTTTCCATGAATTCCGAGATTTGCGCAAGTTTGAATGGTTTTGTGATTACTTCCACGCTGGCGATTTTTTTTATATGGTTGAGTATCTCCTCCAGGTGCTTTCCGGCCTGACCGGTGACAATGCAGGTCTCAAAGTCTTTGCGAATCTCTTTCATTTCAAGGAAAACATCCAGTCCGTTCATATCCGGCATGAGGATGTCCAGAAAAATAAAATACGGATTTTCATTGGTAAAAATTTCAATGGCTTCTTTTCCGTTTTCCGCCTGGAATACCTTGTATCCTTTGGCGCTCAGATAATCGTAGAGAAGGGTGCGGATGGATTCTTCGTCATCCACAATCAATACCGGAACGTTGAGCGGGGGGGCATTGGGTTTCGAGTCTTTTGTCAGAATGCTGCTTCCTTCGTCGTCATCGGGTTTTTTATTGGTACAGGGAAGAAAAATGGAGAAATGGGTTCCCTTGCCTTCGCGGCTGTTGACTTCAATATACCCGCCGTGGTTGATAACGATTCCCTGGGAAACAGACAATCCCAGACCGGTTCCTTCCTCGGAGCCGCCGCCCATGGCCCCCTTGGTGGTAAAGAATGGGGTGAAAATCTTTTTCAGATTCGTTTCCTTTATGCCGGCGCCCGTATCAATAAAGTCGACCTTGATCATATTGTTCTTGTTGTGTGTGCAGACGTGAAGTTTACCGCCTTCGGGCATGGAATGCATTGCATTGGTAATCATATTCATGAAAACCTGGGAGATCTGACTCTTATCCACTTCGGAAATGTCTTTGCCGCTCAGGGATGTGGTTACGACAATTCTGCGCATCTCCAACTGTTTCTGAAGAAAAATCAGGAGTTCCTTGATGATATCGTTGACAGAGGACGGTTTTTTTACCGGCGGTTTTTTCCGGGAAAAGCTCAGCAGACTGTCTGTGATTTTTTTTGCACGTTTGGACTGGTTAATCACAACCTTCAGTGCTTTTTCAATTGTTGCTGGATCTTTTCGCTGAAGAGCGAGTTCCGCGTATCCTTTGATGCCGGCAATAATATTGTTGAATTCATGCGCCACACCCGCGCTGACCCGTCCGACTTCCGCCACCTTTTCCGAGTGAATCAGCTCCTCTTTCATGTTCTCGAGTTCCCGGGTGCGTTCCAGGACTTTCTTTTCCAGATGCTTGTTCCAGTTCTTGATGATTTCGTCCTTGTGGATCAGTTCCTGCCGGATTTTTTCCGCATGGTCGATATAGTTTTCCAGGAACTGATGGTAGGCGATTCGCTGGCTGGGGCCGACATTGATGGGGAAAAACGTATCAAATCCAACGGACTGAAATATCTTGCGTATTTTATGGGGTACGTTTTGGAATTCGATAATGCAATTACTCAGCCGCGGATCGGCCTTGAGCGACATGAGTTTCCCCATAACTCTTGAGTCCACGTCAGCAAGTTCTTCCATGTCAAAGATAATCGTATTGACATACTCCATATTGAACGTGTCAAGGCCTGCTGTAATATCAACTTCATTGACGCGTTCTGAGGATCCGCTCAAAAAAATGGTTAGCGTATCCTCGTCATCACGGAGTTTTGTAACAAAAGGGTAATTGTCCTGCATTTCATCCTCCATATTTACGCAGGACGATTATAGGTGTGTGGCTGGAAAAAACAAGTGTGAAAAAAACAAGTGTGAAAATTATTCACCCTTCCAGCAGATCAGGATATCACTTGACTGCCGGTGTGCAACATATATAATCACACTTTTTGGATCATCGGAGCAGGATGCAGAACGTATACGATTCTATTTGAGAGTGGACATATGCTTACAGATAATATATTAAATCTAATCGGAAATACACCGATTGTTAAACTCAACGGTGAAAATATCTTTGCCAAGGCCGAATACCTGAACCCGGGCGGCAGCATCAAGGATCGTGTGGCCCTGTCCATGATTGAGGGAGCGGAACGGGACGGTCGTCTCAAGGGCGACTCTATTATCACCGAGCCTACATCCGGGAATACTGGAATCGGTATGGCGCTTGTGGGTGGACTCAAAGGATACAAGGTGCGGATTGTGATGCCGGAGAACATGAGTGTAGAACGAAAGAAACTGATCAAAGCCCTGGGCGCAGAATTGATCACTACACCCGAGTCTGAAGGCATTCAGGGATCCGTGGACCGGGTCGCTCAAATGAAAGAGGAGGATCCCCGGGTCTATGTTGCTCAGCAGTTTGAGAACCCGGACAATCCGCGGGTGCATTACGAAGAGACCGCGCACGAACTCTGGCGGCAAATGAACGGCGACATCGAGTGCTTTGTGGCTGGTGTGGGCAGCGGCGGTACCCTTCAGGGAATCGGCACCTTTCTTAAAGAACACAAGAAAGACGTAAAACTTATTGCCGTGGAACCCAAGAACGTTTCCGCGCTGCTCGGCCACGAACCCGGACTTCATCAGATACAGGGAATCGGCGACGGATTTGTACCCAAAATACTGGACGTGTCCCTGGTCGATGATGTGCTGGAAGTCACGGACAACGATGCCATTGAAACCACGCGCAAGCTGGGCAGGGAACAGGGAATGCTCGCAGGCATATCCTCCGGCGCTAATGTCTGGGCGGCCCGACAGCTGGTCGGCCGGTTCTCTGGAAACATCGCTACCATCCTTCCGGACCGTGCCGAACGCTACTTCAGTACGGCGTTGTTGTGAAAAACAGTCGATGGTCTGTGGTCAATGGTCGATAGCCAACTGAAAACACGAGCGCAATGGAGGGCCGCGCGGCTGCTCTATTTTTGCAGATTCCCGATTCTACGCAAGAACCTGGTGGGCTGGATTCGTTTCTTATCTCTCTATTTTGTCAAAGTTTTTTATTCCACCGTAGCGCAGCGGGTGAAGCAATAAGCTTTTTCCTTCGGAGCCGAACATGATACACTTCCTCAAACGATCCATCATATTATTCCTAATATTATTCACTGTCGTTTGTGCACGTGCTTCGGACATTCCCTCTGAGGACAAGCTCATTGATATGCTCCGAAAAGCCGAAGCCTATTCTCTTCTCCCGCCGGATCAGCAGGAAAAACAGAAAAGACCCGTCTTTTCCGCGGTATCTCTTTCGCGTGTGCAGGAAAGAGAATGGCGCGCTGCACTCTGGAAGGCCTGGATAAAATATGTCAAAGACTCCAAGCCTGAGAAACTGGTCAAATACGGCAATCCTCTGACCACAGGAAAAGGCGCGGTCAGGGCCGTGGTCCCCAAACATTCCGGCGGCATCGCGGAACTGACCCTGTATTACTTTTCCAGAAAATTCGGCAAAAAACCCAAAGGCGGATGGCCCCTGTATATCAACTTTCACAGCGGCGGTGACAACAAAAAACTTAACACGCGCATGTGGGCGGCCACGGCCAAGCAATACCCGATAAAGCAGGGGCTTTATGTCTGTCCCCGTTCGGTTCGGGATACGGCAGAGAGCTGGTATGAGCCGGAAAACTACCCTCTGCTCCGAAAACTGCTGATCGAAGCTGTTGCGCTCTGGGATGTCAACCCGGATAAAATGTATATCATGGGATTTTCCATGGGCGGGTGGGGCACCCTGCACCTGGCCCCGTCTGTTCCCGACCGCTGGGCTGCTGCCGCGGCCACGTCCGGCGCCGGGTTTACCGGCTCCTCGGGCAGAAGCTCACCCCTGAACCTTCGTAACACGCCCATGATGATCCAGGTAGGCGAAAAAGACAAAGCCTACAGTCGCCAGCCCCTGTCCAGGGCTTTTGCCGACCGGGTTAAAGAACTTCACAAAAAAGATCCGGGCGGATACATTATCAAATACATTGAGCATAAAGGCAAAGGACACCAGATCAATGACCGCAATACCCCGGCCTGGCTGTCAAAATTCACGCGCAATCCACTGCCCAAAAAAATCGTATGGCAGCAGCTGATTCCCCGACCCTGTACAACTATCGATCAGTTCTGGAACGTTATCAACGCCAAACCATTCAATTACTTTTATTTTCCCAGGCGTTGCTTTTGGCTGAAAAATACCGATCCCGGACCGTTTCAACGGGTGATTGCCACCCGCAGCAAAAACATCATTCGGCTCAAGGAAAGCGGGTATCTGAATCAGATAACCATTTTGCTGGATGACCGCATGACAGACCTTGATCAGCCTGTCACCGTATTTCACGGTTCGAAAAAAATCGCATCACAAAAAGTCAAACGCACTGTTGACAGCCTGGTGTATACACTTGCCGCCTATGGCGACCCGCAGCTTGTCTTTTCATCCGAATTGACCGTGACATTCGATTGTCCGGTTGCGGCGCTGGAAACACAAAGCCTGACTTCATCGCAAAAGCTCCTGGATCGTGCCCAATACCGGATTGCACAGGGTAAACTTGATGAAGCCGAGACAGACCTGGACGCCGCAGTAAAAAAAGTTGCTCCAGAGAAAACGGAGGGCATCTTCAACCTGCTGATTCAATTAAACAGCAAACAAAACGATATCAAGGGGCAGCTGAAATACTACAAAGAATGGGCGGATGCGGCAGCAACCAACACCCGGGTATTGCGCACCGCAGCCATGGCATTACTCACAGTTAAAGACGAGAAGCTCTGTGACCCTGAAACCGCGCTCACGATCATCAAAAAAGCAGACCGCTTGACCAAACATAAAAATCCCAAGGTTATCCACATTATGGCGTATGCCGAATTTTTGTGCGGCAATAACAAACGGGCCGTGGCGCTTGAAAAGAAAGCTATCAGCCTGATCCCCAAAAACTGGCCCAAGCAGGTCGTTAAGCAGTTCAAGCGTCAGCTGAAAAAGTATGAGGAAGGGGTTGATGAATGAGCAATACGTTGCAACGCAGAAACGGAAAACAGCTGTGCGCAGGGCAACGAGGACGATCCAGCGAATTATCTTTGAACCCGCAACAGACTGAGCAGATAAGATATAAGTTAACGGATATGACAGTATTGCAACGACGTACCAATGATAGAATACAACTGTGGAGACTGTTGCTTTGTGCGGTCCTGTATGTGTTGACCGCGACAATGACCGAAGCACAGGATACTGAAACGTCGAATGCAGATCCATCCGCTTCCGATACCGGTCTGAGCCCTGCTCAGAAGACCTGGATATTCAACGGATCCGTACTCGGCGCGGTTGGCGTCTACGGCAGTCTGAACTGGTGGGAAGAATTCGGAAATGTCCGATTTTCTAACGAAGGCTGGTTTGCACAGGATACGGACAACGGCGGAGCGGATAAAACCGGGCATGCGTTCAGCACCTATGCGTTCTCCAGGATATTCTCGGCAACCTACCGGAAATTTGGAATATCCGAAGACAATGCCGCCTGGCAGGGATCGCTCTCCAGTTTTGCATTCATGTCGCTGTTGGAAGCCGGAGACTCGTTTAACGATTTTGGATTCAGTTCAAGGGATATTGCCGCCAACAGTGCAGGTGCGCTTCTTGCATATATCAGCGAGCGCAGTGAAACATTCGACCGCTTTATTGACTTTCGTATTGAATATGCTCCCTCTCCGGGTTTGCTCAAATCCGGTGAAACAGACATTTTCACGGACTACTCCGGCATGAAACACCTGGTCGCGTTCAAATTCTCCGGGTTTGAAGCATTTGAAAAGACATCGCTGGCTTTCCTGGAACTGCATGCCGGATATTACAGTCGGGGATACAAAGAGTATGACACCGGCCATTTTGACCAAAAGGAAAGAAATGTCTTTTGCGGACTGTCCCTGAATTTGTCCCGGCTTTTTCAACAAGCTGCTGAAAAGACATCCAAGGCAGGGTGCGTTTTTCAGTCTGCGTCCAAGTTCCTGGAGTATTACCAGCCACCGTACACATCGCTGCACTATATCCGGAAGCTGGAATAACCCACAACAGGAGAAAAAGTATGGATATTGGATTTCTGAAAGAGATTATAAAAGCAGAAGGTGTGAATCGTGCCATGCTTGAGCGCATTCATAGTGAATTCGATAACCGTTTGATTTCGGATGTAGACCTGCCCGAAAGCTGGCGAACATTTTCAGTGGATCCGGAAAAAGACTATGCTGCACAATGGCTGGAAGGTCTTAAGTGGGCAGCCTCGGAATTGCTTCGCCTTCAGGGTGCTGGCAATCGTCCACCGCATATGGGCGGTGACAGCTGGAACGAAGAGCGTTTTGTAAAAGAACTCATCCAAGGCCAGAAGCGTGAACTGCTTAAATGCACCCGTCTGCTTCTGGAACCGCCTTGTTTTGAGATCGTTCAGGAAGGTGCGGTGCTTTGCACAGATACCATGCAGCAGGATTCCGGTTTGTGGGAATATCCGCGCGGGCTAACGGTGGAGCGGGATGATGAAAACGGAACGACCTGGTGCGGCAAGACAACCGATCTGGAATGGAACCCGGAACCCACCAGCGGCACATGGCTCTGGCTGAAACAGGATATACCGGATACATTTTCCTTTTCACAGCGCTTCAAGACGCTTGAGGGAATGGAAAACGGCGCACTGCTGATACTGGCATTTGCAGCAAGACCTCTGGATGAGTCAACCCGCTGGGAACATGCAAGCGGTCCGACTATGGGGTATTATTATAATTATTTTGATGCGTATCACTTTTCTGTCTCACGCGCCGGAACCGGATTCTGCAATCTTCGCCGCTGCGGGCCAGGCCTGATTATGCTGGCCTCGGGCAGTGATCCGGCTGAGAACCTGGATCAGTGGTATGAGACCCGGATTGTCAAAAATCGCGGAGCGGTTGATTTATACGTGGACGGTGTTTTATGCTCTTCCTACCTGGATATCGGCAGTGTGACACCCCGACTCAAAACCGGACGCATTGGATTCCGTCACGTCCAGACGTTTCGGGGATGTCACCGGGACGTCCGTATTACAGGGCTGGAGAGGTGATTTTATTAACGGTTCTCAGTATTCTTTATATACGGATTCCAACACAATGTTTTGGTTTCTGAACTCGCTCTTGCAGTATACCGGTGAGAGACGGTTTTGCATTTTTGCTTTGCCCGAACCGCCCACTGGTGATAGTGCATCGTTACCGCCGATGATATCGGGCGAGATATAGACGCGCGAACAATCCACCTGCCTGCTGTCAAAGAAAGCACCCAGGAGTGCGCTTCCTCCCTCTACCAGAATGGATGTAATATCCAGACGCGCAAGCCGGTTGAGTGCGTCCGCAATGGAGATGCGGCAGTTACGGGTTCGGCAGATGAGAATGCGGCAGCCGGCCTCTGCTGTCTTTCGGACACGGCGTTGGGGTGCGTTGTTTGTTGTAAGAATGAAAACCGGTGTCTTGCCGGCCGACCGAACCAGTGCCGATGACAACGGAGTTCTGCATGCGGAATCAAAAACAATTCGGGCCGGCTGCCGGACCCTGCCCACATTCCGGGCTGTGAGCATGGGATCATCATTGAGTACGGTACCAATACCTACAGCCACTGCGTCATGGTGCGCACGAAGCACGTGAACCTCTTTCCTGGATCCAGTACTGGAAATCCATTTGGAGTCTCCGGAACGGGCTGCTATTTTCCCATCCAGAGTCATGGCCCACTTGGCAGTAATGTACGGCCTGGAGCAGTCCTGCATCTTGATAAAGGGTTGATTGAGCCTTCTGCATTCTGTTTCAAGCATCGGACCTATCGTTGGGATCCCATTCGCCGAAAGAATTTTGGCTCCTCCGGCCATGGTTGGGTTGGGATCCCTCATGCCATAGTAGACCTTTCGGATACCGGCGGAACGAATGGCATCCGTGCAGGGTGGGGTTTTTCCTTTTTTGGCGCAGGGTTCAAGTGTGACGTACAGGATACCTCCCCGGGCGGAGCTGCCGGCCTTTTTCAGTGCATGAACCTCTGCGTGCGGTCCCCCGTATTTCGCATGGTATCCCCGGGCAATGATTTTGCCGGACTTGACAATGATCGCTCCCACCGCCGGGTTCGGTGAAACGAACCCCAGCCCTTTTTTTGCTTCATGCAGAGCCTGTTTCATAAAGGATTCTTGTTTAGTCATTATTGCGCAGCCTTTCGCTCTTCAAGCAGTCGGTTGATGTGTCCGGTAAAGGACACAGAATCGATGAATTCGACATCCAGCACAGAATGATAAAGACGGATGTTTTGAGCATCACCAAAGAAGGGAGTTATCTTACCGATGTCCTTTTCCGTTGTCAGGATAACCGCAGTGTCATGTCTGGAGGCTTCAGCACGGATCCGGTCTGCATCCTGTCGGCTGTAGGCGTGATGATCGCTGTACACAAGCAATTTTTCCGGGGGTAAACCGACCTCAATAAGGGACTGACGAAAGGATTCAGGATTGCCAATGCCGCAGAAGGCAAGGGTCTTTTCTTCTGAAAGGTCTTCGGGCTTAATCTGCTCCCGGGTGAACGGATTCTGAAATGCGGTGATTCTCTGAGCACTTTCAACGCAAAGAGTTTCCGGGCACAATCTGTCCAGTCTGCTGCGAAGTGCAGTCAGGCTTTCCGGAGAAATCAGGTTGGTGCGGGAAAAAACAATGATGTCATATGTTCTTAGCGAGTGCACAGGTTCACGGAGCCGTCCGGCTGGCAAAAGCATTCCATTGCCGAACGGATTCAGAGAGTCGATCACCGCAACCGTGACGGTGGGGCGAACCGAGAGGTGCTGGAGTCCGTCATCCATAATTGCGATATTCGCTTCCGGATATCTGGCAGCACTGGCACGCCGGTCAGCTCCGAGCCCCAAAAGGCAATCTTGAATCCGCATTTTGTAAATCTCCGCTTCATCGCAGGTTTCACCGGATCCCTTGTACCCGCGTAGGAGCACCAGAGGAGTATTTCCCATCTTCAGGAAGTGGTTCATTAGAAAAATACAGATCGGTGTCTTACCTGTACCGCCGGCGGTGATGTTACCAACGCATACAGACGGACAGTGCAGCGGTTTCCGCCGGAAGAGTCCGACAGCATACAGAACTCTCCTGATCTGCACAATCAGGTAAAACATCAGGGAGAATGGAAAGAGTACGTAGCAGAACATAAGTAGAATTGTAAGATAAATCCCATGGTCTTCAATTCTTTTTCTCGTTCCGGCGTGAAAGAGTTATGTATCCCTCTCAAAGATCCAGCGTCCCTGGTCTACCGGAAAGGCTGGGCGACGGGCCTGTTTCCAGAATTCAGCAGCCTGTGCCTGAAATCGCCGGAGGGTTGGAGCGTGATCGGAATCGGCAGTCAGATTGTTATGCTCGTCTGGATTGGTTGACAGATCAAAGAGCTGGTCCGGCCGGTCCTGCATCTCATACGTGTTGAATTTGAGGTTGTCCCGGCGGATGGACAGCTGGCGTTTCTGTCCCCAGGAGTGCCGTTTGTTCTTATCCAGAATGGAATGACAATCCAGTTCGCTGAAGACCGTTCGTGTTTCCGCCTGAGTGCGATCATCAGTCAGCAGAGGCGCCAGCGACTCGCCGTCACACTCGCCGGGCTTTGGAATCCCCGCCAGGTCACAGAGCGTCGGGTATAGATCCAGGTGACTTATCGGCCCGTTCACGGTCTTGGGGACCCATTTCGCCGATGGATTGCTGATCATGAGCGGCGCGCGCATGGCTTCCTCGAAGAAGACAAACTTCTCCCAGATACCGTGACTGCCCAGCATGTCGCCGGGATCGGGGGTGAACACGACAAGCGTGTTT
>CAZGEP010000143.1:0-12763 GCA_964524955.1 uncultured Planctomycetota bacterium
CGCATAACCAAATAATCTTGCGTGGATTACAGCATCACTGAAAGTAGCCACGCCCTTTTCTTTTTTTGCATCTCCGCCCTTATCCTTGCCGCAACCGCAAAAAACCAACATCGCTGCCAGCAGAATTATCATCAACCGTATAGCCATAATTATATCTCCCCGATGGTTTCGTATAAAATCCCTTTCCGCAGGTATTTCAACAAGAATCCATTCATAAAGAAGGTTTAGTGATTTTATTCTTATATACCGAGGAATCTGCACTTCGTTGAATTTTTATTGAAAAATCTTCTGAAGCTGTTCGATATACGATTGAATATCACGGGTTTCACGGATTTTCTGGGCTTTCTCTAACAGCTGAATCGCTTTTTTGTATTCTTTTCGACGGACCTCCACCCGGGCCTGACGGATCAGTGAATCCCGGGGATTCTTTCCAACACGCTGGGCGCGTTCGTAGTACAGGATCGCTTTTTCGAATTCCTTTTGATCCGCGAGAATATCGCCAAGACCGTTCAGGGCGGTACTGTTCAGCGGATTGACGTCAAGGGCCTTTCGAAAGGCTGTTTGCGCGTCACGCTCTTTTTCGTTCAGAAGGGCCAGACCAGCAGCAAGGATATGGTATTTTTCCCAATGCTCTTTTTCAGCAGAACGATCTTTTTTCAATAACACGCCAGCGGCTTTTTCAAGCAGCTGAGCGGCGTTCTCTTTTTCAGACAGCATAAGCATGGCTTCAATGCATCGCAACATCCGGCCGACTCTGAGCCCGGATTTGCTGAAGGCTTCCATATAAGCCGCAGCCGCACTGTCCGGCATGTCGAGATTGGCATATAGATCTCCAAGTGTGGCAACAGACTGGGCACTGGCAACCTTTAGCAGTCTGGCGGATTCCAGGGCAACGACTGCTTTTTTGAATTGATCCTGCTGCATCAGGCAGTTTGCCTTAATAAACCAAAGCTGGCTGTCCAGCGGTGTCTCAGCAAGCAGCGTGTCAATAATCCGAATGATTTCCGAAAACCGCTCCTGAAGCATCAGACTCCTGGCCAGACCTCGATAAGCTTCGCTGTTGTGCGGATCACCAAAAACTGCCTTTCTGTAGGCGGTCTCTGCAGCGACGGAAAGATTGTTCATCAGCAGGACATATCCGGCAAGAACAAGGTTGGCGGAACTAAGGTTTTCCGCCTTGAGCAGGGGTTTGAGTTCTACAAGGGATTCTTCCGACAGATCCTGCTCCACAAGTACACGGACCAGGTGGAGCCGGGCGCGCTGAAATCCGGGAAATTTCTTCAGCGTCTTTCGGTACCAGGTCTCGGCAAGCCGGGTCTTTCCGGCCTGAAAATACAGACTGGCCAGGCTGAAATCCAGCGCAGCGCTGGATGCTTCCTTTATTTCGGGCTTCAGAAGCTGAATGGCTTTTTTCGGGTCGGTTGTCGCCAGTTCGGAAACACGGGTAAGCAGTTTGGCTTCGTCACTGGTAATCGACGGTTCACCGGAAACCGCCGATGTCTTGTCCGATGCCGGACAGATACCGGTGAAGATCAGTATAAGAAAAATCAGTATTCCCGTGTACGGTTTCATCTTTTGCATCATTCCTTTGACAAATTAAATTTAAGGGGTTGGTTGACCTTGACATTCACGGGTTTACCGTTTTTAGTTCCGGGTTTAAATTTCCATCGTTTTACCGTGTTTACAGCGGAGCGCACAAAGATATCTCCGGGCTCGGAGTGTTTGACCCGAATATTTTCCACACCCCCTTCTGTGTTCACCGTAAAAACCAGAACCACCCGTCCTTCAATCCCCCGCATACGAGCGTTCATCGGATACTGCGGCGGCAGCTGAATCACTGGGACTGGAGGCGTGTCCACATCCTTGATTTCAAAAACAAAATTTTTCTGGTCCATGCCGGGCTTGAGACTGAAGCGCAGGGAAAAATCTCCAGTGGTTTTTCGCAAATCCAAATCCAGACTGGCCTGGATCGGCTCCGGCGCTATCAGCTGCTTTTTTAAGGGGGTCTGGGACTTCATTTCCACGGTCTCTGTGGGTTCATCAATGATGTCTTTTTTCTCTTCCAGCATTTCCGGCGGCTTACGGGATACGTGCACGGTTTCCATCTCCATGACACGGTACTTCCGGCTGCCCTGGACCAACAGTTCAGTAAACGGTAGAAAGAGGAATACAGCCGCGGTCACACATACACTCAAAACAGCAGCGCGCAGCAGATGAATATGTCCAATGTCTCGGGTATACATACCGGTATTTTTCATATAGGCATCACTCTTTACTCATCTCTCTTCACTGTTTTTCTCACTCATTCTTTGTTGCCACGCTGACTTTTTCCGCGCCAGCGGCTTTGCATTCGTCAACTACGTAGATCAGCAGATCGCAGTTGCATTTTTTGTCCGCCACTACAATAACCGGCCGGTTTTCCGTGCGAAGAAGTCTGCGAATCAGCCCTCGAAGTCCACTGGATGAAATCCGATTCTTGCCGTAGTAGATTCCGCCGTTGGGCGTAATACCGATCATGATACTTTTCTTTTCCAGGTCTTCGTATGTTGAGGCACTGGGACGTTTGATCTCTACACCGATTTCTTCCACAAACGTGGTGGCCACGATAAAAAAGATAAGCAGCAGGAACATCATGTCAATCAGCGGAGAAATATTAATTTCCGCGGTTGCGGATGATTCATCCAGATCAATTCGTTTCATTTCGTTTCCTCAATCCGTCGGCCAGGTAGTGCTCAAAGGACGACAGCCGGATGGACAGCTGACGACTTTTCTGCTTGAGGCTGTTTACGGCAAAGATTCCTGGAAGCGCAACCACCAGACCGAACTGAGTGGTAATCAGTGCTTTGCTGATGCCCGAAGCCAGCGGAGCAGTCGACATCCGGGCTTCGGAGGAAATTACTGAAAAGGTATCCATCATGCCAAGGACCGTACCGATCAGACCCAGCAGCGGCGCCGCTGCCACCAGGGCCCGAAGCACGGTCAAATCCCGCTGCACGGAACCGGTCTCCTCCCGGGTTACATCGTCAAACAATACGCGCGGATCATTCCCGCGGCTGTTCGCGGTGATGTAACCGAGAATGCGTCCTAAGAACGGGCTGATTTCGGCCGCGTCCCTGGAAATCACGGACCAGGTCTCGCCACGGGCAATCATACCGTGAAGCCGGTATTCAAGGTCATCGGGAGCGTTGAGCCCTACGGTAATCCGATAATTCAGTTTAAGAAAATAAAACCATATCAGAAAACATACTGCTGCTATTGGAAGAAGAAGTATACCTCCCTTGAGCCAGTATTGAACGCTGATTTGAACGAGATCGCTTTGCAACGGGTAATCCCCTCTGTCTCTATTCGACTATGCCTTCAATCGGTTGATGAACAGCAATGCGGACTGTTCCAGGTTCCGTATGGATTTTTTGACTTTCCTGGAGAAATACGCGTGAATAATCAGGGCAGGCACCGCAATAATAAGCCCGAACTCGGTAGTAATCAGGGCCTCTGAGATACCTCCGGAAAGCAGTTTGGCTTTACCGGTTCCAAAGACCGTCACCAGATTGAATGTGTGAATCATGCCGGTAACCGTACCCAGCAGACCCAGCAGCGGTGATGCTGCGGCAGATACCGCGAGAATGGAAAGTCCGCGTTCCAGAAACGGTATCTGAAAGAGAATCCGCTCGTGCATTACTTCTTCCAGTTGTTCTCGCTGGGCGTTATGATTCCGAATCCCTTCCTGGATTACAGCACGGACGGGCCGACCCAGAGCATTGGCAGCGTCATCCGCTTCCGCAATCTTTTCGTCCCGCAGGAGCGAGGCAATTCTGGAAATCTCCTTTTCCCTACCGGTCTTGAGTCCGACAAACCCTGCAAGTTTCCACAGCGACGCCAGTACGCAGAGAACGCCAAGACCGAGGATGGGAATCATGATAATACCGCCTTTTTCAATGTGCTCCGTCAGTCCACCTTCAAGTTTCTCGATCCGCGCGGCTCCGCCCAGTGTAAAATCAATGAGAATTTCAACGGTTTCTCCCCGGGCCAGTGGGTTGAATTGTGCGCTGTCAAAGGTCTGAATAAGTTCCGGAAGTTCCGTCATTCGACCGGTTCCGGCCATGCCGGCAAGGTTTTGCTGCCCATCCGATATAAAAAAGGTGACCGCTCCAGCATTGATAAACTTCCCGTCTAAAACCGTACCGCTGCTGTCTGCGGCCCTGCCTTTGAATATGCTTCCCCGGGTATTCTCCGCGGTAAACTGCTGAAGAAAATCCAGCAGAGGTTTTGCCGCAGCGGTTTCATTGTTTTCTGATTGCACGTCAAGCACTGCATCAATGGCCTCCAGTTCTTTGGTATAGCGCTGTTCAGAGACCGCATCCACCCACTCCCCCATGTTGCGTCGGTATTCTCCCAGCAGGGAAGCGCAGAAATCAAGCTGTTTTTCCAGACCCTGGATTTCGTTTTTCAGCCGTTTTGTTTTTTCGCTGTGTTCTTCCTCTGGAATAGTCAGGTCCTGTATCGTACGTTTCTGTTGAATGACTTTTCCGGCAGCAGTGTCCATCTTCTTTTTCAGCGCAATCCGCTCTGCGGAAATAGTTTGGCGAAGGCTCTCCAGATTTCTGGCTTCCTGCTTGATGCGACTGGTGACATTGCGAACTGCCTGCTGCAGTTCTGTTTTGCTCTTTGAAGAAACAGGCAGGCAGAAGATGAAAAGAAACAGGATGGTATAAAATGCAATGGGTTTCATTGGGTTATTTTCAACGGAAGTTTTACACAAGCTGCGGGTTTCATCTTATTTGTAATATCTACAGCATCCCGTATGCGCGCGGCCAGTTTATTGTCCCACGTCCACGTCCAGTTTCCGCTGCTGTCCGGAAAGGAAAACGCGGCCTGTGTATCGTCAACGGACACGGCATAGGCGGCAGCAAGCCCTAGATAAATCACGTCACATTCTTTCTTTTTGCCACCGGGTATATCAATAATCTGTTTGCGGAGCGTAACACTGCCGGCGAGTTTACCGATCGTACTGTAGAGCGAGAGAACGATCTGAAGCCTGCTCGCGATGTTGCGGTTATCCGATGCGCGAAGCTTTCTGAATTCAGTCTGAAGGTCTTTCTGAAAAAGGCGGGGCAGCGCAGTCTGCGCCTGTTCCAGCTGTTTCTCGGCCTTCTCCAGTTCCGGAACCATAGCGGCGAGCGTTGCGCGCAGACGTTCCTTCTTCTGCTTCAGGTCCTCCTGTTCGCGAATCATTTCCTTGCGCTTCTGCCGGATCGCTTGAATTCGCTTGGCCAGAACCGCCTGCTGTTCCACAAGCTGCTTGTGCTCACGCGCCATCTGCGTTTTCATTTCACGCCAGCCAAGCCGTTCCCGGGATTGTTCACCGCGGATCTTGACCAGTTCGGAAACCGCATCTGTGAATTCCGCAAGCGATTCCGCGGCCGGAAGTTCGCAAACCGCAGCCAGAAAAATAATACCCATCAGCATCAATCGCATCATTAAAACTCCAACAGTATATCTGAAATAAAATAACCGCACGTTGGGTAGATTGTAATAAAAAGAACAGATCCATCAACAAATTTATTGCAGTTATGTTCCATTATGATTGTAAGCGAAATAAAATGGGTTGAGGTTCACACTGCTCATCTACAATTCAGAACCTTATGCACAGGCAGAGATTCACCGCTGAACACATCGGTATTCTCTCAAACAGGGAATGCAGACCGTCTTTCCATACTCAATACGGGCGCGGGGCTCCATCACACCCTCGCCGCATTTGTCACAGACCACACTTTGAAAAATTCTGGCTGCCTCCGGCACCTGTGGTGAAACCGATTCAATCTTGAAGAGTTTATCCTCGGGTACTTCCAGAATACATTGGCTTCGCTCCAGGTGATTTTTTCCAAACAACTCGATTTCTTCAGCCGAGGCTTCTTTGTTTCGGACTTTCTGAAAGAGTTCCTGCGACTGGGGATCCGGTTTCATGGCATCCGGCTTCATGGCCAGGCGCACAGCCTTGCCGGTTTTTCTCGAAATAACAGTGTATACCTGCTTCCCGTGATCCCGGTAAATCATATTTCCCTTTCCGAATGTACAGCCGAGAATATATTGGATGGCGTCTACGGCGCAGCTGTCATTTTCAACAATGGCAACCAGTTGTTCATCATCGGGTCGATCAGCTTTAAGCGCTGCCAGTGCGGATTTAGCCGCTCGATATCCAATGGAAAGTCCAGGACAGACATGACCGTGAAACGCTGCCGCCTGATTGAAATCGTCGGGATAATGCGATATGGGCTCCATAAATTCCTCCCTTACCATAACAACTGTTAATAACACTTTTATTTTTTTCGTAACATTCTGAATTATAGCATATCTCTTTTTTTTTACAATAATATTTTGGAATTTTCTTCTAAAGTGGATTTTTAAAAAAGACGATACTTACAAGTAGGGTCAGGGACGATACTATTCATATACGGAAAGGGAATTCATTATGATTGCTTCTGTAAATCCGCAGGCAGCTGCTCAGAACTACAATATTTTCAACTCAAATTCCGGCAAAATCAGTGGCAACAGCAATTCAGCTGCCCTGAAGAGCGCGGAAGTATCCATTCTTCATCAGACACTGTCTGTGGATACAGTCAGCATTTCTGACAAGAACGGCACCTTCTACACAAGTCGTTCCATGTCAGCAGTTAATGAACAAATATTTTATAAGATTGATCAAGCGGGCAATCAATACCTCAGCTATGAAAAGACCAGTGTCAAGGCCAGTATTGAAAGTATTATTGCCCGGGGCAATGTCGCGGAAGCGGAACTGGAAGACGTGGAAGACTACTGGAGCCCGGAAAATACAGCAGGACGAATTTATAATTTTGCGACGTCGTTTTTTGGCGCGTTTGCCGAACAGCATGGCCTGGATCCTGAATCCAGGGAAGCCAGAGAAGCCTTTGATGATCTGATCCGTCCTGCTGTTACCGAAGGATATGAACAGGCCAGGGCTATTCTCGGCGCACTGCCGGATGAGGTCTCGCAGAAAATTGAAACCACCATGGATCTGGTATATGAAAAGCTGGATGCATTTGTAGAAGGAACCAATCCTTCCTACATGCAGAACGTTATGGAAAAAGCTTCGGAACTGGTTAAAAATTCGGATAAGAATGATGATCAGCTGCTCACACGTGAAGAGACCGATCTGGATAAGAAGAGCTTTGAAGAGATAGATGCTGACAATGATAAACGGATCACAATCAAAGAGTTAGCAGAAAAAATTGCCCGTCGCGACATCACAAAAGACCTGGATAACGCAATTGTAAAATCCGTACTCAAACCACTGCCTTCGGATACGGAACTCGCCAAACAGGCCCAAGCACTGCTGGCCGGCAGTTCAATTCTGGATCAGACCTTTCTGCTCAGCAATCCGAAAACAGCTTCGGTGATCATTGACAACAGCAACCCGGATTCGCCCTTCTCCTTTGCCGACTATCTCACCGAGAATCCAGATAAGGCAGCGGATATCAAGGAAGATCCATCGGTCCTTGACTCTATTCTCGAAAAATTCAAAGTCAGTGCAGTCAGCCGTGAACTTGCGGAAGATTCACCCATAACCACTGAAATTCTTCAGGCATCACCTGAAAAACGTGAGTTTCTCTACCAGAATCCGGTAATGATTGAATTTTTCAGCAATAATGCGCAAAGCGCAGCCAATTTCGCTATCTCGTAATCTCTTTTATTCTCAAGCCAGATCGCAAAGTTGACGATAATAATATATAATATATAACGCAACCTCATAATTTCAGGAGCAGAACAATGGCAGGAACAGTTTCAGTCGGTGGATTAATGTCGGGTCTGGACACAAACAATATCATCGAACAGCTGATGGCCGTTGAAACCCGACAGATCACCCAGATTGAAGACAGGATTCTCCTGGCTGAACAACGGAAAATCGCAGTCGAATATGTAACCACCCAGTCCATCTCCCTCAGCCTTTCTGCCTACAACCTGACCAAATCCCGCACCTTTGAGACCAAGAACGCTATTTCCTCCAACGAAGACATCCTGACTTCCAGCACTTCCTATTCTGCAGCTACTGGAAATTATACCTTTACTGTGGGCCAGCTTGCTCAGTCCGGCCAGACCGTATCCGCAGGATTCGTGAACTCAGATGAAACCGCGGTTGGTGAAGGCACACTTTCCATTGACCGGGGAGACAGAAGCCTGAAAAAACCCACTCTGCTTGAAAGCCTGAACGGCGGAAGCGGTGTGGCTCCGGGTTCTATCCTGGTAACCGATCGGGACGGAAACAGCAAGACCGTCAACCTCAACACCGCAGTTACTGTCAATGATATCATTGAACGAATTAACAACACCTCGGGAATCAGCGTGACTGCGTCCCTGGATTCAACTTCAGAAAGACTCGTTTTAACTGATTCAAGCGGCGGCTCCGGCCAGCTTAAAGTCGAAGAAGTCAGCGGTGGGTCCACGGCTGCGGATCTGGGCATTCTCAGCAGTGTCGTCGCAGACACACTCACGGGCACGGATATTGTCTACATTACGGAAGATACCCGCCTGGAATACATTAACGATGGTCTGGGCGCTGTGTTCAATGACAGCGGAACGGATGACATTACGATTCATGACAGCACTGGATCTGATTTTACAGACTTTAATGTGGATCTTTCCGGAGCAGTGACGATCGGTGATGTAATTGATAAAATTAACGCAGTTGGAACTCCACTGGGTGTAACAGCAAGCGTTTCCGAAGGCGGCAACAGAATTGAATTCTCCGACGCTGGAGCAACAGCAGTAAGCTTGGGCAATTCCAACGCAGCCGAAGCCCTTGGCATTACGAAAGACGGAGACGTTGCCATTGCCCAGATCAATACCGTTCTGCTTCGCAACCTCAACGGCGCATCCGGTGTCAATGCCAACTCAATCGATATCACCGACCGCTCCGGTGCGACTGCCACCATTGACCTGAGTTCCGCAAACACGATTCTGGACGTAATCAACACAATCAACGGTACCGGTGGCGTTGACGTCACCGCTTCGGTAAATGACGAAGAAAACGGGATCCTGATTGAAGACAACACCGGGGTCACCACCAGCAACCTGATCATTGCAGAAAACGGCGGCACAACTGCCGAAGATCTGGGCATCAAGACTACAGCCGGCGGTGTCAGCGAAAACAGTGTAAGCGGCCTGCACACGAACCTGAAAATAATTGGCCACAACACCAAACTCGACACCCTCAATGCAGGACAGGGAGTGCCCTCAGGCAAATTCAAGATCACCCTGAGTGACGGTACATCCCAGACCGTGGATATAACCGACACAGATATTGACACTGTGGGTGAAGTCATTGAAGCCATTGAAGGCAAGTTTGCTCCTTCCAAGCTGACAGTCCGAATCAATGATAACGGTGACGGCATCTACCTCGAAGACCTGACGTCTGGAGCAAGCACCTTCAAGGTTACGGAAGTCAATAACGGCACCACAGCCAATGCACTGAATATCCTTGCCAGCGGTGATTCGGGTGTGATTGACGGATCCTACAAACATACGATTGACATTGATGCCAACGACACCCTTGAGGATGTTGCCCGGGCCATCAACAACGCGAACATGGGCGTCACAGCTTCGATAATGAATGACGGAAGTTCAGTAACGCCTTACCGGCTCGTACTGAGCAGCGACAACTCCGGCCGCCTCAGCCGGATTCTGGTGGACACAGTTAACGCCGCCGGCGACGACGATATCGACGGATTCAGTTTCAGCGAAACCACGCGTGCCAAAGATGCAGCCGTGCTAATCGGCAGCAGCGGTTCAGACTCATCCCCCATTCTGCTGACCAGCAACGAGAACCAGCTGGAAAACGCAATCTCCGGCCTGACCCTGGATCTCAAGACTGCAGACCCGGACACCCAGGTGAATGTAACCGTAAGCAGAGACATCGACGGAATTGAAGAAGCCGTGGAAGACTTTATCGAGAAATTTAATCTGGTAATGGATACCATTGATGAACTCACGGATTACTCCGGTGGTGACGAAGACGACAACGATGATTCGAGTGACAGCGACGAAAGCGAAGAAGATTCTCAGGACTTTGTCACCGGACTTCTGATGGGTAACAGCACGCTCCGCCGCATCCAGGACGCGCTCTATGAAATGATCACATCCAATGTGAACGGAAACTCGGGCAGCTACAGCACCTTCCGCTCCGTGGGCATCAAGCTGGGAAGCAAAGGTCGCCTCTCGCTGGATGCTTCGGAGTTCCGAACGGCCATCAATTCCGACTTTGAGAGTGTCTTCAACCTCTTTGCTGAAAGCCGGAACATTGCCTCTTCAGACAATGGCGGCTGGGCCAATATGGGAGGCGGTATCAGCGCGGAATCCGGCTTTGATCTGCAGGACCTTCTCAACGGCAATGACGACCCGGACGATTACAATGACGCGGGCGGAGGCAACGGTTTCAAAACCGAGCATGTTTCCGGCGGATACATCAATTTCAATTTCGGTCAGGTTAAAACCATCAACAAGCTTCGTCTGTTCCACATTGACAACAACACGTTCGCAGCCGAAGACTACGCGCTAAAATCATTCAACTTTGAATACCTGAACCCCAGGACCAATACCTACGAAACGCTGCTGGATGTATCCAACAATACCAATCCCAAAACCACCTACACATTGCCGGAGCCGGTTAAGACATCTTCGATCCGTCTGAAAATGTACAAAACCAATGATACAAGCAGTCCGGCGTACGATCGACTGGTTGAATTTGAAGCCTATGAAAACACAGGCCTGGCCTCCAAACTGAACAACATTCTCAAGGAATACACCTCAGCCGATGGGTTGCTGATCAGTGAAAAAGATGAGCTGGATGGAAAAATATCAGATTTCAACGACCAGATTGAAGATCTGCAGGATCGCGCCGAAATGACGCGGGAACAGCTGCTGAGCGATTTCAGCGAAATGGAACAGGCGCTGGCGGAAATGCAGTCTCAGTCCAACATCTTCCTGACGCAGATGGCATCCATGATGGGATAAGATACAATCGGTTGACATGATCTGGTCGATTATATAAAAAACCGGCTGAACTTTTTCAGCCGGTTTTTGTTTGGTACAATCCGATGTTTACGTTTCAGACTTTCTGCGGTGTAACGTCATCCAGTTCTTCCACATCGTCATCTGCTTTTTTTGTTTCAACGGTATCCTTCATCTTGCCGAGGTATTCCGGCAATTCCACACCAGCCATGGAAGCGACATCCTGAAGCGGCGGGACGCTTTTGATCAGGCTGGAAACAAAATTGGCGGTGGAAGATCCCTGACCGTTACCACCTGCTGAATCCCAGACCGTAATCTTATCAATCTTGAGATCCCGGATTGCTTCGACCTGTTTCGCAACGATTTCTTCGATCTTTTCGATCATCAGCAGAGTGCCGGCAGCCTTGGCATCCTGGTTGCAGCTGGTGACCAGCGAGGCATAACCCGAAGCCTTGCTGTCCAGAACCTGCTGAATACCCTTGGCTTCGGCTTCGTATTTCATGAGGATGGCGTCTGCCTCACCCGTGGCTTCCCGGCGACGTTTCTCAGCTTCTGCCTCTGCCGCAATCTCGATCTTACGTTTTTCGATTTCTTTCCGAACAACTTCTTCGGCATTCAGACGTTCCTGCTCTGCCAGGTACTGGGCTTTCTGAATCTTGACCTGCGCTTCACGTCTGGCCACTTCGGACTGTTCCAGGGCCTGGGCTTCCTTGACCGAGAGTTCGGCATTGTAGTTGGCAATGTCGGCCTTGGATTTATTTTCACCGGACACTGCAGCGGCTTCCTGTTCCTGGACATAAATACGCCGATCTGCATCCGCGTGTTTCTTACCCTTGTCGGATGCAGCCATATTTTCCGCCACCTTGATTTCCTTTTCACGAGTGGCTTCGGCTTCACCAATGGCTGCCGATGTTTCCTGCTGCTGCACAAAGATACGCTGGTTGGCCTCTGCCTGTTTGCGCCCCTTTTCCGCTTCAGCTTCATTCTCCGCAACCCGGATGCTCCGCTCCCGGTTGGCTGCGGCTTCACCGATCGCACCGATCTTATCCTGCTCTGCCACATCCACCTTTGCCTTGTTGATGGCTTCAGAGGCTGCACGCTTACCAATGCTTTCAATGTAGTCGGATTCGTCGGTAATGTCAGTGATATTCACGTTGATCAGGTAGAGCCCGATTTTGTTGAGTTCCGGTTCCACGTTCTTGCGGATGGACTCCAGAAAACTTTCACGGTCCTGGTTGATCTGTTCAATGGTCAGGGATGCTACGGTCAGACGCAGCTGGCCGAAGATGATCTCCATGGCCATGTCTTCAATCTCGCTGGACCGAAGTCCCAGCAGACGTTCGGCCGCATTGTTCATGATATGCGGCTGAATGCTCACACCCACGGTAAACGTACTCGGCACATTGATTCGAATATTCTGCAGTGACAGTGCGTTCTTGAGCGGGATGTTAATGGTCAACGGTGTCAGGCTCAGGTATGCAAAGTCCTGAATCAGCGGCCAGACAATCGTGCCTCCACCGTGAACACAGCGACTTGCTTGCCCTTCCTTGACCTTACCGTACACAACAAGTATCCGGTCTGACGGACACCGTTTGTACCTCGTTGACAGAAAAATAACCGTTGACAGAACAATAAAAACCAGCGCAACTACAGCAAAAAGCCAGAAGGTCATATCCGCTCCTTTCCAAACAAATTAGGCCGCCTTCGGCGGCAATTTTTCTTTGATTTCTGATTGTCAACG